>JBBRZF010000100.1:0-13043 GCA_038236965.1 Terriglobales bacterium
CGCCGGTGCGCGACAAAGTTCAACAGATCGTCGGCGAAGTCGTGAATGCGCCGATTCAGGTCGTCGGCGACATGCACGTGGCCCACGCCGGGGCCTTCTTCGGGGCGGCGGGATTGGTGGTCATCGCCGGCACCGGGTCCATCGCCTTCGCCCGGAATGCCCGGGGCGAGACGGCGCGCGCCGGAGGCTGGGGCAGCGTCATCTCGGACGAGGGGTCCGGTTACTGGATCGGACGCCGCGCGGTCGCGGCCGCCATGCGAGGCGTTGACTCCGGGCAGAGCACAAGCCTCATCACGCGCATCATGCATGTGTGGCGCATCGCCACGCGGGAGGAAGTGAGCACGGTTGGGAACGGCGTTCCCGCGCCGGAGTTTGCCGCACTGTTCCCCGAGGTGCAGGCGGCGGCCTCGGAAGGCGACCTTGTGGCCAGCGAGATACTCGCCGAGGCAGGCTCGGAGCTGGCGACCTTGGCGAAGGTGGTGATGCGCAAGATGTGGCCGGGCCAGCAGCAGGTCAACATCGCCATGGTTGGCGGCATCTTCCGGCACTCGCCAACGATACGCCAGGTCTTCTACAACTCCGTGCGCTCGGAGCGTGCCGAGGCCAAGGTGCGCTTCTGCACGATGCCGCCCGTTTACGGAGCGGTCTACCTGGCTCGACAGATGCTGTCTGCGGCAACTCCAGCGAACGGCGGTCTCGCGTGAGTCCGGGCAAGGGAACGGGAAGAGGGAAGACGAAGTCGGCGGAAGTGGTCGCCGCCGAGGAAGTCAGTCGCAAGCTGCTGGAAGAGAGCAAGCAACTGGATGAGCTAAAGACGCGCGCAGGCGATTCCACGCTCTCAGAGGGCGAAGCGCTGTCGCTGCTTCAATCTCGCGACTTGGCCGGAGCGCTGCTCGAACAGCTTGCGCGCAACGTGCAACTGATGAAGCGCCGCAAGGTGCAGATAGCGATTGCCTGTCATCCGCAAACACCGCGCTTCGTTTCACTTCCCATCGTTCGGCGTCTGTACACCTTCGAACTCTCGCGCATCGCCATGATTCCAGCAGTCGCCGCAGACGTGAAGATCATGGCCGAGGAATCCATTCTCGGACGGCTGGAGGCGATCACCACGGGCGAGCGTCTGGCGCTGGCCAAGCAGGGAACCACGCGCATCGCCGCCGCGCTGCTCAACGACAAGGAGCGGATGGTGATGGCCGCTGCCTTGACCAATCCGCGCATGACGGAAGCGGCGCTGATGAAGGCGCTCACTTCATCGCGTACGACGGCGCAACTGGTTCACACCGTCTGCGCGCATCCCAAGTGGTCGCTGCGTCGCGAGGTGCAGATGACGCTGCTGCGCAATGAGAACCTGCCCTTTGCCAAGGCGATCAAGTTCGTCCAAGACCTGCCGATTGCAAGCGTGAAGGATGTTCTGCATGTCTCCAAACTGCCGGAGAATGTGCGGACCTATCTGGCGCAAGTAGTCGCGCATCGTGAGAAGTAGAGAAGCAGCTACTGAGCTACTAAGCTGCTGAGCTACTACTCCCCACCACCATTCTCGTCATCCCGACCGAAGCGCAGCGTAGCGGAGGGAACTTTTGTCTTTCTTCTTTTCACTCCCCCCACTCTCGTCCTCCCCGACCGAAACTCAGCGTAAAGGAATCGCTTTCAGACCGTCATGAGCGGACGCGACTCATGGACTCAGTCCGCGGCCTCGGTCTTCTGCAAGGTAGGAAGCGCCCCATCGATAATGCCTCTAGTATCCAGTGGAATGAAAATCGAGAATACGGTCCCACTGTGCCCGTTTTTTGCCGAAGAGCGAACGCGAATGGACCCGCAGTGCTTGTCGATGATTCCCTTGCTGACCCACAATCCCAGCCCCGTTCCCTGATTCCCCTTGGTAGAGAGGAAGGCTTCGAACAACTTAGCCTTAACACCCGCACTCATGCCGTGGCCAGTGTCCGCCACCGTGATTCGTATGCCGTGTTGACAAGTCTTGGGATGCATTACCGCCCGCTCCCGAAGAACGATACGGCCTCCTCCGCGCATTGCATCGAAGGCGTTGCCGATCAGATTGGCAAACACCTGTCGAAGTTCGCCAGGGTAGCAGATGAGGGGAATGGTGTTTTGATACCGACGCTCTATCGCAATCTTTGAGCCGGCGAGCCGCGCCCTATACAGCATCAGAACCGAATCCAGTATCTCGGGAACAGATGCTTGCGCCCTTTTGTTACTGTGTCGGTTGAACATGAGCGTATGGGAGGCAATCTCGGTGACCCTGTCCAGTTCCTGCCGGGCAATATCAAGGTATTCCTGCTGTAGCGGATTCAGAGCCGTACTGCTGAGCAGGTATAAGGCGTTCCCAATCGCTTCCAGTGGATTGTTGATCTCATGAGCGATGCTTGATGCAAGCCGCCCGACGATTGCAAGCTTGTCGCTCTTCCGCAGGGCTTCTTCAGCGAGCTTGCGTTCGTATTGGCGGCTGCGTGCGCGCAACGCGGCTTTCACGCTACTCATCAGCGTAGCTCTGTGCATGGGCCTTTCAAGAAGAGTGACCTTGCCCAGGGGTGCCCAGCTTTGTTCCAGTTGCCGATTCCTGAGCATCTGTTTTCCGGGCGCGACCAAAACAAGAACCGGCAGATCAGACCAATCAGACTGCAATAGTAAGGCGGTGGCGAGTACGGCGACGTTCTTGTCGCCCAGCGCTTCTTCTGCCACCAGCAAAGCGCCAACATCATCGCTCGAGCGGAAAGCCTCGACTGCGCCAGCGATATCTTGGAAGGCTTCGCTTTGAATGCCCGACTGTGTGAGGGTAGTTCTGATCAAGTCCGCGTCGCGGCCGAGAGGAGACACCACCAAAACACTCAACTCATCGCTTGCTGCCATCTTCAGCTTCCCACGCTTTGCAGGGTTTCGCGGTCGGGCACACCGGTGAGTATACCTTTGAAGCCGACAAGCTGTGCCCCGACATGGATGCCCTCCGCGCTCATTCGCAATTCGCGAATCGTTTGTTCGTGCGCTCCGCTGCGCTTCTTCACGACTGAGATCGCCCGTCGGACAGAAGCGGCTGCTTCAAAAAAGCGCATTAGCAGCACATTGTCGGCCAGATAGCTGATTTCAATATCTTCACTCACTGTATCTAGAAGTCCATGCTGCGTGAGTACGAGAAACGTTGCCACATTCTTTTGGCCCAAAAATAGGAGCAACTCGTGCAGTTGCAGAGCCAGATCGCCTTCCCCCGGCATGGAATGCTGCAAGCCAGTGAGGCTGTCGATAATGATGACTTTTGCGTCTCTTTCCTCCACCTCACGCTTGATTCGATAAACGAATTCGCCGGGTGAAAGTTCGGCAGGGTCGACTTGTTGGAGACACAGATGTTGCTCGGCGATCGCCGTGTCAACCGGCATTCCAAAACCTCGTGCTCTCCTCCTGATCGTGTGCAGAGCCTCATCAAACGCATACAGCACAGCCCGCTCTCCCCGTGCCGCCGCAGCAAAGGCATACTGCATGGCCATCGAAGACTTGCCAACACCGGTTGGTCCGAGGATGAGCGTACTGGAGCCGCGCTCAATCCCTCCGCCGAACATCGCGTCTACGGCGGGCAGTCCGCTTGGGAGGTGTTGCTGCTTAGGGTGATCGCTCGCCGTGTCACCCGCCACGATACGAGGATAAATCACCACGCCCTCACGACCGATGGTGTAATCGTGGTAGCCCTCACGATAGCCCCGGCCCCGCAACTTCACAATTTGTATGCGACGGCGACTGACGCCATACGAGCGCTGCAGATTTTCGAGGCGAAGTACGCCGTGCACAATGCTCTTAACCTGGAGGTCATTGTGATGGTGTGTAGTGTCGTCAAGCAGCAGCACAGTGGTGTTGCGTCCCGTGAAGAATTGCTTAAGCGCGAGGAGCTGCCTCCTATACCGGATCGGATCCTGGGCGAGCAGCCGGAACTCGGTAAGCGCGTCAATCACCAGCCGATCTGGATTGATGTGTTCGATCTCCGCGATAAGCTTCTTGATGGTCGTTGCAAGCTCTACCTCGCTGGGGTGGAACACGGTGTATTGGTCCTCACCACTAAAATCAGCTTCTGCTGGAACAAATTCCGCAATCGGCACCCCGTCCAGCGACCAGCCGTGGGACTGCGCCGCCAGCTCAAGCTCCGACTTAGATTCGGATAACGTGACATAGAGGCAGCTCTCACCTAGTCGCTTGCCTTCCAGGAGAAACTGCGTGCCTAGCGTTGTTTTTCCTGTGCCGGGGTCGCCTTCCACAAGGTAAACACGACCTCTTGGAAGTCCGCCAAAAAGAATGTCGTCCAGGCTAGAAACCCCGGTAGGAAGGAGAGGGAGTTCTGCAGGTACACCCATAGTCAGTACGTTATCCTTCATCAGTAAGTCGCGCCGCTTTCTATGTTGAGATGCAAGAATTGGCTTCGAGGGCCAACGGCGATTCCAAGTGAGCATACCAACTTCCGTTCTGCCGGTCTGAAGTTGGCCTAAACTGGGCACACGGTGAATCGCCGACGCAGCCTCCGCCCTGCTCCTCACAAACGTCCTCAGATTCGAATTTCGAATTTCGCAATTCGCATTATTCTTCGCGTCTTCGTGGTGCACCGCCGACACAACCTCTTGCCCTGCTTCTCCCCACCACTCAACCCTCCGCCCGACTTGCCTTTCTCCGTGCCTCCGTGTCAACGTGGTGGACGTGGACTGTCGCCTTCAATGGCTCAATGACTAAATGACTCAATAACTCAATCGCCCCAAAATCTTGTCAAGGCCCTCCGCGCCCCGAAAAACGCCCATCTCTCTCATTCCATTCCAAATATAATTCCGCTTCCGATGTCCAGTTGACCCCCTCCAATCTGTCATACTAGATATAGAGACAAAAACAACAAGGCCGCGCCCACAGGGCGCGGCCTTTTCTATTTCCCCCCACCCTTCAGGGGTGGCGTTCTTGTTTTTGTCTTGTTTTGATTTTCCTTTTGCTTTGGCCTTTGACGTTTGCCTTACTGGCAACTGGCAACCGACAACTGCCTTTACTGGCAACTGGCAACCGACAACTGCCTTTACCGACAACTGGGAACTTTAACTTTGGAGCCGTAACTATGTCCGAAATTCGTACCTGCCAACATCTTCACACCAACGGAAACCTTTGCCAATCCCCGGCTTTGCGCCATAACTCGCTCTGCTATTTCCACTACCGGCTCGCCCAGCGCGAGCAGCGACGCATCAAACTCGGCGGCCCCTGCTCGCCCAACGGAAACACCGGCATCGAACTCCCGCTCCTCGAAGACGCCGAATCCATCCAGGTCGCCATCATCGAAGTCGCCAAGGCCCTCGTCGATCAGCGCATCGACGAAAAGCGCGCCGGACTCCTGCTCTACTCGTTCCAACTCGCGCTCCAGAACCTGCCCAACCTCAAAGCGCAGAAATCCGACTCCGGCCCCTACGTCCTCGACGCCAAACAAGTCCGCTGGGAAGGCGCTCTCGAAGAAGCCGTCGATCCCGATTCGGAAACCTTCCACCGCACACCCTCCCCCGAAGAAGCCGCCGCAACCTTCACCGCCGTCAGCGAGCCCCTGACCCTCAAAGGGGTTCTTCGCAAGCTCGGCTTTGAAGACGCTGACTCCAAAATCCCGCCGCGATCCTCCATCTACCCCCGCACACCACGAGCAGATTCACTAGCTAAGTGACCTGTTATCTATATTTTGATATCCAACTCCATTGCTTTCAAGATTTTACAGACACACTACTCCCAACCCGCTGAAAACAAAGATTCAGAAACGAACGAAAAAGGGAGGGGAGGGGGCTAAGCAGCTCAGCAGCTTAGTAGCTCAGCAGCTGGCTAAGTGATTACAGCGTGACTTTGGGTTCGGCTGCGGCTTTGCGGAAGTAGTCGAGGATGGCTTCGGCTTGCTTGTTGTTCACGACCGAAGTGAGCGCGCTGTAGTCGGCCTGGCGGATGGAATCCAGTGAGCCGAAGTGTTGCAGCAGTCGTTTGCGGGTGAGTTCGCCGATGCCGGGGATGTCTAGCAATTCGCTTTTGCGGTCGCGCATCTGGCGACGCTTGCGATGGAAGGTGACGGCGAAACGATGCGCTTCGTCGCGCACCTGCTGGACGAGATGCAAGGCGGGCGAGTGGCGGTCGAGGATGATGGGCTCATCCTCTTGTCCGTAAAGGTAGATGATCTCTTCGCGCTTGGCGATGGAGGCTAGAGGCTGGCTGGTGATGCCGAGGGATTCCAGGGCTTGGGCGGCGGAGTGGAGTTGTCCGATGCCGCCGTCGATGAGGATGACCGAGGGCAGCGGCTTCTTCTCTTCGAGCAGACGCGAGTAGCGACGCGTGACCGCCTCTTTGATGGAGGCGAAGTCGTCGATGCCGGTGACGCCGCGGATGATGAATTTGCGGTACTCGGAGTTGCGCATCTTGCCGTCTTCCCAGACGACCATGCTGGCCACCGTCTCCGAGCCCTGTATGTGCGAAATGTCGAAGCACTCGATGCGCCTGGGTTCTTCGGGGAGCATGAAGACGTCTTGCAATACCGATTTGAGCACGTCTGCGCGCGGCTTCATGACGCGGAAGCGCTGGTCGTAGGACTGCTTGGCGTTGTTGCCGACGAGGTCGAGCAGGGAGCGCTTGTCGCCGCGCTGCGGAATCTCTATGTGGACGCGCGTGCCGCGCTTTTCGCTGAGCAGGTCTTCGAGCGTCTGGTGGTCTTCGAATTCCACGGGGACGAAAATCTGTCGCGGAACATATTGGGCGTCAACGTAAAGCTGCTTGACGAGGGTAGCGAAGAATTCGCCGACTTCGAAGCGTTCTTCGACGCGTCCGTCTTCGCGAACGTGGGCGACGAGTTCTCCGAGGTCTTCCCAGAAATATTCGCGGCGATCGAGCACTTTGCCGCCGCGCATGTGAAAGAGGTTCACGGCGAGCATGTGGTCCTCGTAGTGATAGTTGATGACGTCGGCATCGTCGCCCTGTGCGGAATCGACGCGCTGCTTCTCGCTGACCTGTTCGACGGTGGTGATGAGGTCGCGATATTTGGCGGCGAGTTCGTACTGCTCGTTCTGCGCGGCACTGTCCATGCGTTCGCGCAAGGAGTGCGAGAGATCGGTATGGCGTCCTTCGAGAAAGAGTCGCACGTCGCGGATGGCTTCCGTGTAGGCCTCCGGCGTTGTGAGTCCGTTGACGCACGGGCCGAGGCAGCGCTTGATGTAGTACTGCAGGCAGGCGCGCGGGTGCGACTTGTTGAGGTCGATGTTGCAGGACGGAACCAGGAAGTGTCGATGCACGAGGTCGACGATGCGATAGGCGAGGTTCGCCGGGAAATAGGGACCGTAGTAGGTAGAGCCGTCCTTGCGCAGGCGTCGGGTGACGTAGACGCGCGGGAAGCGATCGGAGGTTGTGAGCTTTACGTAGGGATAGGATTTGTCGTCGCGCAGAAGGATGTTGTAGCGCGGCTTCTTCTGCTTGATGAGGTTGTTCTCAAGCGCGAGCGCCTCGTGCTCGTTCTCCACGATGATGTACTCGAGGTCGGCGGCCTCGCGCATGAGCGAACCGGTCTTCGCGTTTTCGGAGGCGCTGTCGAGAAAATAGGAGCGCACACGGGCGCGGAGGTTCTTCGCCTTGCCGACGTAGATGACCTCACCCTCGGCGTTCTTATAGAGGTAGACGCCTGGGTCTGTGGGCAGAGTGCGAATTTTCTGGTGAAGGTCCAAGGGAATGCGAATCCGGTAAATGCGAATTGTGAAATCTGGAAAGCGAAGCACCGCTGGTCGGGGTAGCTTCTGGTAAAAATTCTACTCTACTGCCGTGGATTGCTTGGTCTGGCGGCAGCGGGAATTCGGGTCAGTTCGGCGCGTGTTGTTAAGTCATTCATTCAAAGGTGGTTGCGTACGAAGAATCTAAAACCTGAATGGCAGAGCGCTTGCAGTGATAAGGGCAAGGCCGGAGGAACGATACGACCCCCAGGTTGCTGGCCAACAGTTTTCATCCCTGCAAGTGCCCCCAGGCGTGCAGGAGAGGAGCCCCAAATATGAAGCGAGTTCCAGTGGTAGCTGTTCTGATATTGGGCAGCATGGCCTTTGCCACCGGCTGCGCTACAAAGAAGCACGTAGCGAACGAGACGGCACCTATTATCAACAAAGTCAATGAATTGGATGATCTGACAGCGCGAACGACTCGCGACATACGCGATACGGACCAGCGGGCACAGTCGGGCATTCAGGGCGTTCAGGCGAAGGCTGCATCGGCGGACCAGAAGGCATCGGCAGCAGCGCAGCAAGCCGATCAGGCCCAGCAACTTGCGGCAAAAACTTCAACCAGTGTCGATACTTTGTCGAACCAGGTCGTGAACTTCGATAACTATCATCCTGTGGCGGAGACGGCCATTCATTTTGGATTCGATAAAGCCGACTTGAGCAAGAAGGCGAAAGAAGCGCTAGACCAGTTGGCGGGCGAAGTTTCGAACACCAAGGGCTACATCGTGCAAGTGGAAGGCGCAACCGATTCGACCGGTAACAAAGACTACAACTATCAGTTGAGCGAACGCCGCGCACAGGCCGTGATCCAGTATCTGGCGCAGAAGCACAGCGTCCCCGCGCACAAGATTTATGTGATTGGTCTGGGCAAGGACAAGCCAGCGGCAGAAAACAAGACTGCCAAGGGTCGTGCGGAAAATCGTCGAGTGGACGTCCGCTTGATGACCAACGCGGTCGGAGAAGCACAGACCTCGGCACAACAGTAAGACGTCAGACGTCAGACGTCTGCAAAACAAAAGGCACGGCTCAAATGGGCTGTGCCTTTTTTATTGCCTAGCTCATCGGTTTGTCGAAGAGCTAGGGGCGACAGGTGGATTCAGTGTCCATTCGGTGACGGCGGAATGGTGATGTCTACGGGGATGGGCGTGCCGAGAGTGGCGAAGGCTTTGTCGAACTCGGCTGCGTTGCCAACGACGAGCACGGCAAGCTGGTCGCGATGCATGTATTTTTTGGCGACGCGCGCGGTGTCGGCGATGGTGACCTTTTCAACGGCTGTGCGGTACTTCTCGAGGAAGTCGGCGGGATATCCGTAGTACTCGTAGGTCATGCGTTCGCGCATCACCTTGTAGGGAGAATCGAAGTTGAAGACGAAGCCGTTGAGGATGGAATCCTTGGCGCGCTTCAATTCGATTTCGGTGGGAGGATTGGCGACGATGTTGTCCACTTCTTCCCAGAGTCCCTTAATCGCTTCCGTTGTGGTCGCGCTCTTGGTGCCTATGCTGAATGAGGTGATGCCGGGGTGGTCCCACGCGGAGCCGATGCCGCCGCCGACAGAGTAAGCGAGACCTTTTTTCGTGCGCAGGTTGGTGAAGAGGCGCGAGGAGAAGCCGCCGCCGAGAACTTCATTGAGGACGATGAGGGAGAAGTAGTCGGGATTGGATTTCTCGATGCCGAGCGCGACCATGCGAATCTCGCTCTGGTTCACGTCTTGTTTATTGACGAGGTAAAGGCTGGGCTTAGATGGAGTGAACTTGATATCGGCCTTGGGTGCGTCGGGACCTTTCTCCCATTTTCCGAAAGCCTCGCGGAGGCGCGCTTCCATCTGCCTGGAGTCGAAGTCGCCGGAGATGCCGAGGATGATGTTGTTGGGATGGACGAATCTCTTGTGCCAATCGATGAGGTCCTGGCGCGTGATGGCGGCGACGGTTGTGTATTCGGCGTCGCGAACGTAGGGATTGTCTTTTCCGTACGCAAGCTTATAGGCCTCGCGCTCGGCGATGCCATCGCTGTCGTCGTTGCGGCGAGAGATGCCGGTATCCATCTGGCGCTTGGCGAGCGTGATCTTGTCTTCGCGGAAGGCGGGGTCGCGGAGAAGTTCGGCCCAGACCTTGAAGACGTCGTCGAAATCCTGCTTGAGGCAGTTGAATCCGATGGAGGTGCTGTCTGCACCGCTGCTGGTTTCCACTTTTGCGGCACGGGCTTCGAGATAGAGATCGAGGTCATCGCCGGTGCGGGCGGTGGTTCCGCCGGTGCGCCACACGTCTCCGTAGACATCGACCATCCCGGTTTTTTCCGCTGGCTCAAGACGCGAGCCTCCGCGAATACGAGCGCTGCCGCCAATGAGCGGGAGTTCGTGATTTTCTTGTAGGAAAATGACCATGCCGTTGGGAAGTTGAACGCGCACAGGTTGCTGCGGCGTGAACTCCTTGAGCTTGGGAATGGGAACCTGTTTCCATGACGGCGGCACGGACGACTTGACGGTGGACTTGGTTGCAGGAGGAACGTTGGTCGGCTTGGGCGCGGGCGTGGGTTTGGAAGTTTGCGGAGTGGCGGTTTGCGCGAAGGCGAACGGTGCTACGGCGAAGGCTGCGAGAGCGAGCGCCAGCATACGATTGCGAATGGTCATTGCTGACCTCCTTTGCTGGCCGGAGCTTTTGTGACTTTTGTCTCGATGAGGCCGACCGTGCGGTTGTTATCGACGAATATCTTTTGCGCGACGCGACGGATGTCCGCCTTGCTTACCTTATCTATGCGATCGACCTGGTGGAAGAGTTCGCGCCAGTCTCCGTATCGAACCTGCATAACGGCGAGGTTGTCGGCGAGGCCGGAGTTGCTATCGAGCGAGCGGATAAGCGAGGCCTTGGCGCGGGTCTTCACCATCTTCAATTCGTCGTCGGTCACGTCCTCTGTTTTAAGGCGTTCGATCTCGGCGCGGATCCCATCCTGCATTTCCTTGGGCGTGTGCGAAGGAGTGGGTACGGCGTAGAAGGCGAAGAGGTGCGGATATTTCGTGCCGGGGAATCCAGAGAATCCTGCGGCGGCGGCGGCGATCTTCTTGTCGCGAACCAGGGAGCGATAGAGGCGGGAGGTGCGTCCGCTGGACATGAGATCGGTGATGGCGTCGTACACGGCGTCGTCGGGATCGCGATAATCGGGACGGTGGTAGCCCTCAACATAGAAGGGCTGGGCGGGATCGCGCAGAATTACCTGGCGCTCGGAATTCTGGGGCGGCTCTGTGGTGAGGTACTCGATGGGCTTGGGCGCCGAGGGAATTCGTCCGAAGTAGCGCGTGATGACGGGCATGGCCTGTGCGGGATCGAGGTCGCCGGAAACAGCTACGACCATGTTGCTGGGAACGTAATAGGTTTTGAAAAAATTGATAGCGTCGGTAGCGGAGAACGCCTCTAGGTCGCTGGCGTATCCGACGGTAGGGCGATGATATCCGCTGGAGATGAATGCTGAGGAGAGGAACTGTTCGACCAGGCGTCCGACGGGTTGGGAATCGGTGCGCATGCGGCGCTCTTCCATTACAACGTCGCGCTCCTTATAGAAGTCGCGCATGGTGGGATGGAGGAATCGTTCGGACTCGAGATAGGCCCATAGTTCCAGACGATTCTGCGGCATGGAGTAGAGGTATTGCGTTTCGTCGTACGAGGTAGAGGCGTTGAGTCCGACGCCGCCTTCTCGCTCGACGATCTCGCCCAACTCATTTTTCACGACGTAGTCGTCGGCCACGGCGATGGCATCTTTCCAGGCTTTGTCGAGCTGCGCGATTTTTGCGGGATCGCGTCCGACCTCTTTGTAGCGCTCGCGCGAGTAGGCGGCGTAAGCGACTTCTACGTTGTTAAGGGCGACAGATTCGGCACGGTAATCTTTGGTGCCAATCTTGTCGGTGCCCTTGAAGGCCATGTGTTCCATCATGTGCGCGAGGCCGGTTTTGCCGCGCGGATCCTGCACGGACCCGGCATCGACGAAGGTGGTGAAAGAGAAGACCGGAGCCTCAGGGCGTCGGCAAATGATGATGGTGATTCCGTTGGGAAGCTGCTTGACGGTGATCTTCTTCTCGAAGGCGGCGAGGTCCTGCGAGAACGCTGGCAGGGAAGCGAGGAGAAGGACGGCGACAACGAGGATTCGTTTCATCAGACCTCCACGGGCGGAAACCCGAGTGTTTCGAAGGTAGTACCGAGGTTGAGGGAGTGTCAAACGGGGGAGGGCGTTGGCGTCGCACACGCAAAAGAGAACCAAGACAAAAGGTCCCTCCGCTTCGCTGCGGTCGGGACGACGAGGGTTGAGTATTTTCTCACACGTCGAAGATGCGGTAGGGTTTGGGATTGGGGCCGGCCATGAGGAGGGTGAGGGCAACGTTGTACACGGGAACTCCGGCGGTGGTTTTGCCTTCGGCGAATCCGTGGTGGGCGTGTCCGTGGACGACGAGATGTGCGCCGTGGCGGTCGATGACTTCGGACAAGCGCGAGCTTCCGAGGTAAGGATAGATCTCCGTTGGCTCGCCCTTCACGGTGTCGCCGATGGGCGCGTAGTGAATGACAACTACGCGTTTCTCCATGCGTAGTTGCGAGAGCGCGCGTTCCAGTTTGAGAGCTTCGTCGATACCGGCCTGGACGAAGGTTTTTACTTCCGGCTCGCCAAAGCCAGTAAGCATGCCGCGGCCGAAGCCTCCGAGGAATCCCTTGGTTCCGGCAAAGCCTACGTCGTCGCGTTCGTAACCGGTGCCGTCGAGAACCTTGATGCCCTCGGCGGTCATCATTTCCATCAACTTTTCCTGCTGATTGCTTTCGTAATCGTGATTGCCGAGGACGGCGACGATGGGGATGCGCAGGCGAACGAGCGCGTTGAGCAGCGACTCCATCTCTGGCGGGCGTCCGTAGTTGGTGAGATCGCCAGCGAGGATGAGGATGTCGGCCTCATCGCGGACGCGTCCCATGAGGTCGCGGATCTTGTCATAGTTCTGCGGCGTGAAATGCAGGTCGGCGGTGGCGGCAATCCTCATGATGTGCGGGAGCTGCCTCCTAGGCAGCGGGTTCTACGGGAATTTTGTGTTCGCGACGTGCGCGCTGAGCGTCAATGAGATTGGCCATGCCCCACTCGTTGACATCGATGGCGAACATGTTCTCATCGATGAGGGTTCCGCGGAAGGGCTCGCTGGAATCGGGATGATCGAGTTCGTTGCGGAGACGGTCGAGCAGGTTGTGCCACGCGGAGCGAGGAATGAGATCGCTCTGGCCAGGATAGATGTACTGGAAGAGCATCATGGAGAGGAGCACCATCTGCCAGTGATCGCCG
>JBBRZF010000101.1:0-12994 GCA_038236965.1 Terriglobales bacterium
GCTGCCCTCCACCATCAGACGGAATCGTTCTTCGCTGAGGCGCAAGAGTTCTTGCGCGCGACGCTGTTCTTCGATGTTCTCCACCATCGCGACGAAAAATTTAGGCTCCTCTGTCGTAGCGCTCACAATCAGACGAACCCAGAGCAACTCTCCATCTTTTTTTATGTAGCGCTTCTCGATCGAGTACTGGCTGCGCTCTCCCCGGATGAGTTCATCCAGCAGCGGCAGTTCCAGTTGAACATCGTCCGGGTGCGTGATCTCGCGAAATGGCCGGTTGCGGAGTTCCGCTTCGGTATATCCCAGCATCTCCAGGTAGGCGGCATTCATCCGCGTCAGGCAGCCGTCGGGACCCGCGCCGGTGATGCCAATCCCGGCACTGTCAAAAATCGTCCTGTAAAGTTTTTCTTTGTCGCGAAGGCGTTGCTGCGCAGCGTTCCTCTCCACCCAGTTGCCGATCTGCGACCCGATCGAGTTCAGACACGCAAGCGTCTCCCGGTCATTCTTGCGCAACTCTGAGGTGCTGAACTCCAGTGCTCCCCAAAGTTTCCCCGACAACAGAATCGGCACCGCCATGGCCGTTCGCATCTGCAGACGACAGTGGTTCGCGCATTGGCAACAGGACAGCTCTTGCTCGACGTTCCGCTCGGTCGGAAGGCGATCTTCGCAAACATCGAAAACAATCTGTGGCCCGGGGGTGCAGCCCGGCACATCGCCCGGACAATCCCTCGAGCGGATCCCGGGTTGCAGCCAGAGCGCGCGGCGAACCAATCCGCCCGCTTTTACCCGCCAAAATCCCCCGTATTCCCACCCGAGTTCTTCACAGATAGCTTCCAGTATCCTGTCCGCCTCATCCTTAGGAGAGCCCTCTTCACTGATGATCTCAAGCACTCGGTTCTGCGCTGCTAAACGTTGTTCTGATCTCACCCGCTGGGTAACATCGAGCAACACCGAGATCGTGCCCTGCCGTTGGTGGTTTTCGTCGCTGAGGCTCAGCTCCCAGGCATGGAGATCGAGCATCTGCCCATCTTTGTGTCGCAGTCGCGCTGGCCTAAGCGAATCAGGATTCTGCTGCTCCGCCTTGTGCGACGCGGGCGCTCGCACTTCTCCTTCGAACTCGAACCTGCGGCCGAGCATCTCCCCGGTGCGCCAGCCCAACAATTGTTCGGCGGCGTGGTTCCAGTCGGTGATCATTCCGGAAAGATCGTGCGCGACCATTGGGATCGGCGCGCACTCAAAGGCGGAAAGTAGGGGACGGACTTCAAGCTGAAGCATGGCTTGTCCAGGTCTCGATTCCGACAGCAAGGGTCAACCATAGCTGGCAGCAAACCCATTTAAGAGCGGCAGACGAGTTTCGCTTGCCGACGCATTAACTGCGAGGTCTACGGTCACGTTTCGGCGTGATGACACGCGCCCAATCCCGTACAGAATCGTCGTGTACCTAATCTTCAGTTCTGTATTCGCTGTAAAGCTTGCAGCAATGCATTGCCGGAGCGTTAGCTCAAAAGCGTCGAATCGTATGGCCGATTCCACCCTTGGAACCTGTCCCAGTTCCGAACGTTGCGGCTGCCTGGAACTAAGGCATTCTTCCGGCACACTACGGCGACCGCCTGATTGATGAAGGCATGTACCCCTCCTATTCTCGACTTGCGGATTGGTTGACGCGTGTCCGGCAAACGACCGGGCTGCGGCCGCAGCATGAGGAACGAATTGGAAATTCGCGCTAACGATCATCTGCTCTGGCGGCGCCTGGCGAAATTTGCCCGGCCCAAATGGCCGCACCTTGCCGGAATCGTCGTACTCAGCGTATTTGCAACCCCTCTCGCCATCCTTGTCCCACTCCCGCTGAAGATCGCAGTAGATAGTGTGCTGGGCAAACGGGCAGTTCCTGATTGGCTGGTCCGCCTGGCGCCCTGGTCAGCCACGCTTTCCAAGACCAGCGTTCTTGCTCTTGCCGCCGGATTACTGCTCGCAATCTCCATTCTCATGAGTGCCCAGTCGCTGGCCAGTTGGCTCTTGCAGACGTACACCGGAGAAAAGTTGGTACACGATCTCCGCGGCCTCTTGCTTTGGCATTCGCAACGTCTCAGTCTCGCCTTCCACGACCGCCGGGGAAGTAACGACACTTCCTATCGCATCCAGTATGACGCTCCCGCGATACAAGGAATCCTGATCCAAGGACTAGTTCCGCTCATCAGTGCCGTCGTCGGATTCTGCGCCATGCTCTACGTCACTACGCGCATCAGTTGGCCGTTGGCGACGATTGCGCTCATCCTTTCACCCGTCCTCTTTCTGCTCGCCCGGCATTCCAGCCGCAAGGTTCGTGTCGGTCACGACGAGATCCGCGAACTCGACAGTTCCGCCATGCTCGTTCTCAATGAAGCTCTTGCATCCGTTCGTGCCGTGAAGGCTTTCGGACAGGAAGGTTTTGAGGATGATCTGTTTCGCCGCAAATCGCGGGTACGCATGTCGGAACAGGTTCGCCTCGCCTTTATACAGGCCACCTTCCACGTGCTAATCGGGTTGACGATCGCTATCGGCACCGCGGCTGCCCTGTTCGTTGGAGTCTCCCAGGTGCAGGCCGGGACCATCACCGTTGGCGAATTCCTTCTTGTGATGGCTTACATGGCGCAACTCTATGAACCCCTGCGCATGATCAGCACCAAGATTCCCGAACTCCAGAGCTCTATCGTAAGTGCCCAACGGGCCTTTGCGCTTCTCGATGAGGTTCCGGAACTGGGCGATTCAGGGACAACAAAGGGTTCCGTCGTGCGCGGAGATATCACCTTCGAATCCGTTTCCTTCCAATACGCGGCCAGCGTCAGGCGTGTATTGCACGACGTTACCTTCGCCATTCCCGCCGGAAAGCGAGTGGGAATCATCGGCCCCAGCGGCTCCGGCAAGAGCACCTTGGTCAACCTTTTGACTCGCTTCTACGATCCCACGGAAGGACGCATTCGGCTTGATGGCATCGACCTGCGGAACTACAAACTCGCCGATCTTCGCAGTTACTTCTCCATCGTGCTGCAAGACCCCATGTTGTTCTCCACTACCATCGCCGGAAACATCGCCTACGGACGTCCCAACGCCAGTCGCTCTGAAGTCATCCAGGCCGCCAAGCTCGCAAACGCCGATGATTTCATCAGGATCTTGCCACTGGGGTACGACACGCCTATCGGTGACAAAGGCGTTCGCCTTTCCGGAGGCGAGCGTCAGCGCATTGCGCTCGCTCGCGCATTCCTGAAAGACGCGCCCTTCCTTATTCTCGACGAACCCACCAGCGCCGTGGACATTCGCGCCGAATCCGTCATCATGGATGCGACTCGCAAACTGATGGAGCACCGCACCACGTTCATGATCGCGCACCGGCTCAGCACGGTGCAGGCTTGTGATCTTATTTTGGTCTTGAAAGCGGGAAGGCTTGTACTGCTGACGTCCGACCTGTCGGAAGCCGCCACTCACCTGGTCGACAAGACGCCGGAGCAGGCAACCATAGCGCGCGCGGGGTTGGAACTCGTTCACTAATCCGGCTTTTGCATCATTTTCAAACGCAAGGAACGTGCAACCTCATCTGCCAGCGCGGTGCGTTGCTTCACAAATTCTTCGGGCGCATGTTCATACGTCTCCGCCCAGATGCATTGCGTGTCATCGGATTGAAAGAGCATCGTGGTCAGACGCAGCTTGTTCCGTATTCGTCGCACCCGGGCGGCCACTACGAATTCAACATGGAGTGCGCGCCCGATCTCGTCGATCGCCCGGCCCTGAAGATTGCGTTCTCTCAAATCCCCGTTGCTCACTACCGTCACCTGAGGCGCCTGGTTCCGCAGCATCTTGCTTAGTTCGGTGGAGAATCCGAGGACCTGATCTTGCATAATCCCACCCACCGCCTCCGTAGGCAGCACCGCAATTCGCAAGGCAGTCTTGGAGCGCGAGGCTTCCGTCCAGCCTACGATCTCGTAGGGATGTATGAAGCGATAGCCGCGGCTTCCCAATGTCTCGATGTACCTGGACTCTTCAGAGGAGTCGCCCAGTGCCAGCCTTACCTTACGTATCGCGGCATTCAGCCCCTGATTGGTTTGCACATGGGTATTCGGCCACATCATCGCCGCCGCTTGTTCGCGTGTAACCACGTTCCCAAGTCCCAGCAGGATGGCAGCCAGAAGTTGGAATGGTTTTTCCTGCAGAGGTACGCGCTTCCCGTTTTCAAAAAGAGTTCCCCCCAGGATATTGGCTTCAAATGGACCAAAGCGGAACCGGTTGGTGTGGGCTTCTGCATGGCTTTATTCCGTGTATAGGCTACCAAGCAAAATTCATTCCGGATTAACCACTTCACTCTTGTTCTGGAATCAGAACAAGCCACGAAACCCACCAGTCGTCAGATTCCAGTGCTGGGCTCGTCCTTGCGAATTTCTGGGAGCCCTGTCTCCGCCACCAAGCCCACCACTCGACAGGCAAATTCTAGATTCAGGGTTGAACCCACCAGCTTGCAGCTGCGAAAACGGTGGGTCGCAAAATATAAAAGGGTGGCGTTTGTCCGCCACCCTTTTCGTCGGCCAAACCGCGCCAACTTTTAAACTACTGTTCTGATTTCAGAAAAACTACTTGCTGCTATAGAGCTGGATAACCCGTTCGATAGCTCTCTGGCACACCCGGCAAAATGAATCGGTACGCGTGAACATGATGCAATTTGCCTGCGGACGGTAGTACCCCTTCGCCTCGTAGATCGCCCCTTCGAAGGCGCCGACCTTACCTGCATACTTTTCCGTACCCAGCATCTGCTCTTCGTGCGCTTTCTCCTGGTTGAAGAGCAAATCCATCTCGCTCTCCGGCTTGTTGTCCTTCCGTATCTGCCGCCGCGTTTTCTGTATGTTCAATGAATATTGTTCGAACGCTTCCTTTTCCCACGGCGTCGGAATGGGCGTGCCCTTCTCCACCAAGTCTCCCCATTTCAAATTCTTTGGATCCAGCAATGCGGTCGCATTCGGCTCCCACGGTTCTACTTTTTCTGTCGGTGATCCGTATGCGACGTCAGACGTGTAGTATTCGTCAGCCAAGCCGGCAAAGTGGTGTCCGAATTCGTGAACAAAAACATACGGAGCCCAGAGGCTGTCTGCTGCCACCGTGCTGTACAGCCCAAAGATGCCACCGCCCCCGTAAGTCTGGTTATTCACAAGCACTTCGACAAACTCATACGGCGCCCAGGAAGCTGCATCACGAAATGCATGATTGTCGAAGGTCAAAACATAGCGTTCCGAGCCGAACGCATCGTACGTTGCTCCTATCGCCGAGCGCCGATGCACTCCGGTTGAGGGGCGCGAGATGCCTGGCTCCGGAGAGGCAGGGCAGAGCGCCCAAACATTGAAGTCGTGACGATGTGTCTTGAAGGGCTCTGTCGAGAACAAGATTTCCGTCAAACGCCGCGCATCCTTCTCGCACTTAGGGCGCTGTGCTTCCAGGTAGCCGTCTCCTAAAATCAGGAAGTCCACCTTCTGACTGGGATCCCCATTCTTTTCGATGGAGATCAATCCGCCCGCCGACATTGGTTTCGACGTATCCGCGAACATGCTATTCGGATCGACCGTTGTCTTCCATATCTCGGTCCATCCATTCTTCGCGTCGCGTTTCTTCAACGTGATTTCGACCACGCCTTGGGGGCGAGGGAAGCGGAATGATTCGCCGAACGTGCGATTTATCGTCTTCGCTTCGTCAGTCGTCTCCCATTCTCCGAAGATAGAAGCGAATCCGCACGAATAATAGATTTCCTTCGAACCCTTGTCCCGGACCTCGAACAGATATCTGCCCAGATTCGAATCGTCCACTCGCTGGCTCAGGCTTCCCGGCCATGGCAATGGTTCCACCACTACGCGCTCCAGCGAGAACATTTCCGTTTTAGAGTTTCCGGTATGGAAGTAATCCACCCGCAGTGTCTGTGGCTGCGTCAACGCAATCTGCGCGCTCGCACATCCTGCAATCCATAAGATTAGTATTGCTAACAGCGCCTTCATTCTCATGCGCGGAATTGTACGTCTCCAGAGACATCAATTCCAATGCATACCAGTTCGCGCATTCGCGTTCCCTCTGTTACCTTGTCTTTTTCAGGAGCACAGCATGACTATCGCTTCCGCCAGTCGCCTACTTCTTATCAGCACCTCGACCGTCTTCGGCACTGGATACCTCGACCACGCAGAACCCGAGATTCTCGACCACCTCTCTGGCGTCAAGCGCGTGCTCTTCCTTCCTTATGCATTAGCCGACCACAATGCCTACGCAGCCAAGGTGCGCGAACGCTTGGAACGGATGCACTTCGCCCTAGACTCCATTCATGACGAATCCGATCCTCGCTCGGCCGTCGTCGCAGCGGAAGCGATCTTTATTGGCGGCGGAAACACCTTCCGGCTCTTGAAGTCGCTGTACGACCACAGTCTCATCGAGCCTATACGCGCGCGCGTGGCTGCGGGCATGCCCTACATGGGAGCCAGCGCCGGGTCTAACGTTGCCGGCCCAACCATTCGCACAACCAACGACATGCCGATCGCCCAGCCGCCAACCTTCGACGCGCTTAACCTTTTTCCCTATCAAATCAATCCGCACTACGTCGACGCCGACCCCTCCTCCAAGCACATGGGCGAAACCCGCGAAGAACGTCTACTGCAATATCTAGAGGACAACGAGGTTCCCGTCATCGGACTTCGCGAAGGCGCGATCCTCCGCGTCCGCGAAGGGAAGGCGCATTTGCGCGGACAAGCAGACGCGCGTATTTTCCGCCGTGGCGTTGAGCAGACGGAAGTGAAGCTGGGCAGTCTTATCGAACTCTAGGAATGGGTCAGGCGAGGACAGCGTGGGAGTATCCGTCCGGATGCTTCTGGTGCCATCGCCACGCGCTGGCAACGATGTCTTCCAGTTCCGCGTGTTGCGGAGTCCACCCAAGTTCTTTCCTGATCTTGTCCGAACTCGCTACCAGGATCGCCGGATCGCCCGGGCGTCGCGGTGACTCGATGACGGGGATAGCGTGTCCGGTCACCTGTCGCGCCACTTCGATCACTTCGCGCACCGTAAAGCCGCGTCCGTTGCCAAGGTTGTAGATCAACGGACTTCGCTTATCCAGCTCGGCCAAGGCCAGTATGTGCGCAGTCGCCAGATCCAAAATGTGGATGTAGTCGCGCACACAGGTGCCGTCTTTCGTGGGGTAATCCGTGCCGAAGATGGAGATGGCCGCTCGCTTCCCCGAGGCCACTTGCAGGATCAGCGGAATCAGGTGCGACTCAGGCTGATGTGCTTCGCCGAATTCCTGGTCTGCACCAGCGGCATTGAAGTAGCGCAGGCTCGCGTAGCGCAATCCATGTATCTGGTGGAACCAAGAAAGCATCCGTTCGGCCAACAGCTTCGATTCGCCATAAGCGTTGGTCGGGCGCAGGGCATCCGTTTCGCATATCGGCGTGCTCTCGGGTTCGCCGTAGAGCGCCGCCGTCGAGCTGAATACAAAACGTTCGACTCCGCTCACCAGCATCGCTTCCAGCAAGGTCAGAGTTCCAGCGGAATTATTGCGAAAAAACGTTTCCGGCGTCTTCATAGACTCGCCAGCTTCGATCAACGCCGCAAAGTGCATTACTGCTTCGATGTTGTGTAGCCGCAGCGTCTGCGCGAGCTTTGCGCCATCCGCTATCTCTCCTTGCACGAACTTTGCCCCGTTCGGTATCGCCCACTGGTATCCGTGCGAGAGATTGTCATACACCACTACGTCGTGTCCCGCGCGCAGCAGCAGCAACGAAACCACGCTTCCGATGTATCCAGCCCCACCCGTCACAAGAACGTTCAAGCGATCAGCTCCCGGTGCCATGGAACAAACACCGACAGTATAGAACGATAAATAGCCACTATTAAAAAGTGGCCTCGCCTACAAAGTGACCCCCGGCGTCTCTCCTCGTTTCCGCATCATAGTAAGTGCAGAGTACCTAGCGCTCCAGGGAGACTATCCATGTTGTGGACCATCGTCGCGATTCTCTTGATTCTTTGGCTCCTCGGCTTCAGCTTCCATGTTGCCGGTGGCCTCATTCACCTGCTTCTCGTTATTGCGGTCATCGTGGTGATCTTCAACCTCGTCAGCGGACGTCGCGCAGTCTGATCCTGGAGTTCGTCCTCAACGACGTCTCTAATTTACTGAGAGCGTCGTTGAGTGCCGCTCTTTTGTTTTTCGGCTACTTCGCCTGCTCGTCGTCGCTCCGCAGCGATGATCGCCAGACGCACGGAAGTTCGTGTGCGACGACTCTCTGATTTTTCCCAGGGTTGCCGATACTCCGTCCTGCGCCCATTTAAATTCAGTGTAAAATCCAGAAAAGCCTCTCAATAGCTCTGTTTATTGTTGTGCAGGCTCAGGCCCAACCTCGTTTCTGGATATTCATGGATTCCAAGCGCGTCATCAACAATTCCATCGCCCTCGTTGCGATGGATCTGTTCAGCAAATTAGTCCCGCTCGTAACTTTTCCTTATATCGCCCGGACCCTCGGTCCCACGATGTATGGGCAGGTGGGATTTGCGATGGCCGTCACTGGATTCTTTGGCCTGTTGGCAGCACCGGGATTTACCGCATTCGGGATAAGAGAGTCTGCCCGCGGGCTGGAGTCGCCGCGCGAAACCGCTTCCAAGTTGATGAGTGCCCGTATCGCTCTCGCGCTGTTTTCCTACGCGCTCCTCACTCTTTTCACCTTCACTCTTGCACCGCGCGATGGCATGCAGCGCGCGCTGATTCTGCTGCAGGGAGCTAGTTTCCTCGTCTCCACCATCGATCTGGGCTGGCTCTTTATGGGCCAATCGAGAATGTGGCGCGTCTCCTTGGCAGGAATGCTCGGACAACTTACCTACGCCGCCGTTATCCTGACAATGGTGCACAGCCCGAGAGACGCTTGGTTTCTGCCGGTCGGCACCTGCATCTCTCTGCTCACCTCCGCCAGCGTTTTGTTGTATTCGGCGCGTCAACAGTTCGGCATCGGATTGCCCCACTTCGTTCCCGAACAGTGGGCCAAGTTCCTGCCTGTCTGCTTTATCCTCGGCGTTGCCAGCATGATGTCAATGATCTATGACCAGTTGGACACCGTCATGCTTCGTTACATGAGGAGCGAGGCGGAGGTTGGGATGTACACCGCCAGTTACCGACTGATGAGCGTTTCGCTATCCTTCATGCCGGTCATCGCCCAGGTGTTCTACCCGCTTCTGTCCGCCGCTTCCGTCCGCGGATCATCGGGCGAACGACGCTACATGCAATGGATGACCGACGCGTCGCTTGCCTTCGCGATTCCGATCGCCGCAGGCGGATTCCTGCTGGCAAAGCCTATCGCCGCGCTCGTCCTCGGAGCCAAGTTCGCCGGATCGGACCTCCTCCTGCGCTGGCTCATGCTCAATCTGGTCTCAGCGTCCTTTGCTGTTCTAGGCTGCTCCGGACTGATTCCCTTCGGACGCGAACGGAAATACGTCGTCGCCGTAGCCGCAGGCGCAGCTACCAATTTCATCCTGAACCTGATCTTTATGCCGAAATACGGAGCGCTCGCCGCGGTTTTCACAACTATCGCAGCGCAAACCATGGTTGCTTGTATGGGCTTTTACTACACTCGCGACCTGCAGAAACCTTCTTTGAAGCGTCCGCTGGTCATTGTGGGCGGAGCCGCTATCGCGATGATCGCGACGCTGATGCTAGTGCAACGCACGGTTCAGTTGAATGTCATTGTGCAAGTCGCCATAGGCGCGCTTGTCTATGGCGGTGGCTATTTGCTGATGCAGGCCGGTTGGAAAAAATTCGCTCCGCCCGGGCACACCGTCGCCGCAGCCGGAGAGTGACCCCGGCCATAGAACTCTCTTAAAGCGCTGCAACTCTCCGTTGAATCAGCAGGAAATAGAGCGCCACCAGTATCAGCAGAAATCCATTGACGCCCAGCACGACCGGAGCGGTGAAGAGTGGCACCAGCCATCCCGATAAAAGATTGCCCATCGGCATGCCGCCGCGGAAGGCACAGTTGTATACGCTCATCACCCGGCCGCGCATTTCGTTCGTCGTGATCAACTGCACCAGAGACGTTACAGTCGCGAACACGAACATCATGGTTGCGCCCACCATTGCCAGCATCGCAAAACTCAGCGGCAGCGACCGCGAGAGTGAGAAGCCGGAGATGGCTGCTCCAAGGCAGATCATCATCGTCAGCGCGAATCTGCCCTTGTGCTTGATATTGCCCAAACTGGCCACGATTAGCGATCCGCAGATGGAGCCGAGGCCCATCAACGACAGCAGGTTTCCATAGGTTTCTGGGCCGCGATGGAAAATATCTTTCACAAAAACCGGGATATAGGTTCGCATCGGCATGCTCAGGGCCGTCATGCAGAACGCCAGCAACGTCAGCGCTTCCATGGAGTTCTGTTTGCGCACGTACTGTATGCCTTGTTTCAGGCTGCTGAACATCGATTCCTTGGTGTTTTCCGGGAGGAATCGCGCTGATATGAGCGAAAGAGAAATGACGGGCGCGAGGAACGACAGCGCATTCAACCCGAAGCACCACTGCTCGCCCAATCTCGAAAGCGCCTGTCCCGCAAGCGCTGGCCCGATGGTTACTGCCATATTGAACTGGATGGAGTTCAGTGCGATGGCGTTGGGCATATCTTCCCGGTCGACAAGAGTGGGAATCAGCGCTTGATAGGCGGGGCCGCCGAATGCTTGCGCCAGTCCGGAAACGGCGGAGAGACAGAGGATATGCCATACGTGGATGGTGCCGGTCACTACCAGTATGGTCAGGATGGTGGCGCTGGCCATCTGCACGTATTGCGAAATGAGCAGGATCTTCCGGCGTTCGGCGCGATCGGCTACTACTCCGCCAATCAGTGAAAAAAGGAAGATGGGGATTCCGCCTAAAAATTGATCTAGAGCGAGGAGGAAGGGGGAATGGCTCAATCGGTAGATGAGCCAGCCTTGCGCGACGATCTGCATCCATGTCCCGACGCTGGACATGCACGCGCCAAACCACATCAGGCGGAAGTCGCGATACTGGAATGCTTTGAATATTCTGCGAAAGGTCGTCGTATTCATTGGCGTTGCGACTCATGGATCGCTTCAGGCTCGTCCGGCAAATTCCCGTGTCTCGGTTGAAACCTTGATTTTTTCGCCCTGTTTGATGAACAGCGGAACCTTGACTTCGATACCGGTTTGCAGCGTGGCAGGCTTGGTTACGTTGCCAGACGCAGTGTCTCCGCGCGAGCCCGGTTCGGTGTAGGTCACATCGAGTTCAACGTGGATCGGCAGTTCGATGCCGATGGGATTACCGTTGTATTTGTTCAGCTTGATGATCACGCCTTCCAAGAGGAAGTCCAATGCATCGCCGATCATGTCGGCGGATAGCGTGTGGGTTTCGAAGCTTTCCTGATCCATGAAGTGGGAACCATCACCGTCGCTATAGAGATAGGACGCGGGAACCTCGACGAGGTCGGGTTCCTTGAACTTGTCGCTGGCTTTGAAGGCCTTGTCGAAAACCGCGCGGGTAAGCAGGTTGCGCATCTTCAGGCGCACCAGCGTTTGGCCGCCGCGAGCGGTTGGGGTGGAAACCTCAGCGTCCAAGCAGAGGTACGGAATGTTCTCAAACTCGAAGTACATCTTGCGCTTTACATCAATGGCATCGATCAATGCGGCCATAAATTCCTCTGGTTGAACTCGTTCTAGAATAACAGCCTTGCGGACCTGGTTGACGCGATGTGCATCTCAGTGTGTATGAAAAGCCTTGTTCTTATCTCTGCATTAGCGTGCATCGTGTCGCTCTCTGCTTGTGTTGTTACGCGTCCCTCTGAGCAGCAGAGCAATCAGAATGTTAAGGAAAAGACGGCCAATGCGACGGCCGCCTTGAAGCGCGACGCCAAGGAGGCGGCGGCCGGGCTGCGCGAGGGATGGAACCGCGACAAGACGGCACTCGACCTCAATAAAGCCAGTAAAGATGAGCTTGCGAGCCTGCCAAACATGACGGCGGAGAAGGCGGACAAGGTGATTGCCTCGCGGCCGTTCAGCTCGCCCGAGCAGTTGGTGACGCGCCGCATCCTGACGCAGGCGCAGTACGACCAGGTGAAGACCAAGGTCGTTGCCAAGCCATAGCTGGTGAAATACAAATGCGTGAATGGGACGCTTGTAAGATGCTGATTACAAGGCAGTTGGTTAGAGTGTGATTGCAAGGTATTGAGGGCAGATGAGTTAGCTGCAAAATCAAGAAAACAAATGGGTTATGGGTAGGATTTTGGGTGTTTTCAGGGTGGGTAGGTGCGGTTGGGAGCGGGATAGGGGCGGTTAATGTCGGGATAGTGCGGGTTGGATAGTGTCGTTTGGCTGCTGTTTGGCTCTTCGTTTTATCGGTTGGGAGATGGATAAGGGCGGTTTGGTTCTTCGATAGATCGGGCGATTTGGGGAGAAACGGATAGAAAAACTGCTGGAAAAGGTGTTAAAGATTCGTTGTGGGACGTTGTTTTGATGAAGAGAGCTGAAGCGGAGGCGGAGGTTGGTTGGAATCCAACGTGGAGCGGGTTTCGTAGGTTTCAGAGGTTTCGAAAATCAAAGGCAAGAGTCTCGGCGAGAACTTGGGGTGCGGATGGAGTTGGTGGAGTTATCACGGCCGTCCCTACGGGACTGAGTTCGTGCTTGTGCCTCATACAAACGTTGCGGGAGTCGGTCGTTGGAACTAAGGGTTTTATTTCGCGAGTCGTGGAAGGCGCTGTTTAAAGATAAGCTGCGGAGCGCTTTGACCATCCTCGGCATTTCGGTGGGGATTTCGGCGGTCATTTGCGTGGTGGCGATTGGCGACGCTGGCGTCCGGGGCGACGCGAGCAAGGTCAAGGTCAAGAGCAAGGGCAAGAGCAAGAGCAAGAGCAAGGGCAAGAGCAAGAGCAAGAGCAAGAGCAAGAGCAAGAGCAAGAGCAAGGGCAAGAGCAAGAGCAAGGGCAAGAGCAAGAGCAAGGGCAAAGGCTAGACGAGCGTTGCTCGTCC
>JBBRZF010000102.1:0-12950 GCA_038236965.1 Terriglobales bacterium
CTTCAAGCACCAGAGCCCGATGTCGGTCGGCGCGTGGCTGCTGGCTGGCTTTGGAAGCACGGCAGGCGCAGCGGCGGCCGCGCAATACGTTGCTGACGAATTCCACTGGGCGCCAGTTCGCATTCTCGGCAACCTCGCGGAACTCGGCACCGTTTTTTTCGCGATGCCATTCTCCAACTACACCGGCGTCCTCATCGGCGCAACTGTGATTCCCGTGTGGAACCACAACGTGAAATCACTGCCCGTACACTTCGGCATGGCGGGACTGAACTCCGCAGTCTCCGTATTGGAACTGATGGGCAATGAAGATAGTCGCGCACTGAACACTCTTGGAATTGGCGCCTGCGCGATGGAAACCTACGAAGGCTATCATCTGGAAAGACATCGCGACCCCATCGTGAATGCACCGTTGAAGAGTGGCGCGAGCGGATGGATCACGCGCGCAGGCGGAGTGCTCTCCGGCCCGGTACCGCTGGCTTTACGGCTGCTGGCGGGCAGTTCCGGCTCCGCGCGTTCGTGCAAACTGCGGAAGTGGGCCGCCATCTCCGGCATCGCTGGCTCGTTGCTGACGCGAATCGGATGGGTTCGCGCGGGTCACGTTTCGGCAAGAGATTGGCGAATTCCGCTAGAGATAGAAAAGAAGCACACTCATCCAGCGACATCGTCGCCGATGCAGATGCAATCGAAGCCTGAGTTCCCTCGGATGGAAGCACTCGGAGACTGAAGTTGGCTTTTGGGGTTCCTGACCTAACGCGGAAAGAGTCGCATGATGCCCTGCGGTTCCAGGTCTGCAACCAGGAACTTGCGGCTGCTGCCTGCGCTCTCGGTCAGCGCCTCTGCCGATAGGTAACCGCCGCGAACAGCGCCTTCCATCGTCGCTGGCCATCCGGTAGCCGTCCAATCGCCACTGACAAAGATGTTGGACCACGGCGTCTGCGGCTTCGGACGATACCCGTCGCCTCCGGGCACAGGCGAAAATGTCGCGTGCACTTCCTTGATGACCGTTGCCTTCAACAGGCGCGCTTCCTTCACCGCCGGAAAGAATTCAGCCAATTCCCTCAACGCGAGGCCGACGATCTCTCCGCGCTGTTTTTCCACCAGCGACTTCGACGAACTCACAACTAATTCCAGGTAGCTGCCGGCGGCGAGCGGTTCGCTTGCGCGGCCTGCCAGCAACTTTGATTTCTGGAACATCCATTGGATGGTGCGCTCCAGCAGCACCGCGTGCTCCAGCGGAGTCACTTCTCGATCGAACCAGAGATGGATTCCTGTGATAGGCGAAGACTCAAAACGCGCAGCCTCGTTGCGCAACTCGTCCGACACTGCGCCCTCCGGCAATACGCGCGCAATGCCATTGAACGGCACCGCAGAGATCGCGTAATCGAAATGCTCTTCCCCATCGGCAAGACGCACGCAGACACGTTTGCCATCCTGCTGAAAGCCTTCGACGCCCGTACGCAAATGAACTTTTCCGCCGCGCGCGCGAATGTATCCTGCCGCTACGCCGTAAAGCTCGCTGAGCGGAACCGTGGGAATGCCCATGCGTCCCGCCTGTGCCGACTTCAGGAACGAATCGCGAAACACCATTGCGCCGTAGTAAACGCTTACGTGATCGAGTTCCTCGTTGAGCGCGCTCACCAGCACGGGAGACCAGAAGCGGTCGATGGCTCGCTGCGTCTGTCCGTGATTGCGTAACCAGGATAAGAAGTCCTGCCCATCATCGGCAGGCACTCCCGTTAGCACCGCTAGCATCGCGCGCGAGATTCCAATCTTGTCGCGCAACGAAAGTAGCGGGAAATTCAGGAACGCAGGACTCGCATGAAGTGGCGCAGGCAGGAACGATGGCTGCAGAGTTCCGCTCTTGCCACCGGGTTCGATAAAGGTGAGTTGGTCGAACCAGCGAATCTTGTCGGCAACGCCGAGTCGCCCGTAGAAATCGAGCAGATTTGTGCAGCATCCAAGCAGCACATGCTGGCAGTTGTCCACCACTTCGCCCGTGCCCGGATGTTCGTAGGACGACGCGCGTCCTCCCAGATAAGGACGTCGCTCAAATAGCGTTACCACGTATCCGGCATCGGCCAACGCGCACCCGGCGGCAAGGCCTGCCAGTCCGCCACCAATGATGGCTGCGGATTTCAACTTTCCCGCGCCGTCTTGCTGCGCGCGGCTCTCCGCGGGATGGAGCGTGGTACTCACGTAAGCCGTCGCACCATGCCCTTGTAAAGTATCCCGACCTTTTCCAGAGTCGGCACGCGCACACGTTCCGTATACACGTCGTAGTTCCGCTGCTGAATCTTATCGAGCAGCCTGCTGTAGATCTCTGTCAGCACCCACAGTGCGCCTTGGCTTTCTTCTTCGACAAGCGGTATCAGTGCTTCTGCCGACTTGTAGAAATCGCGCCCCCGCTTCGCTTCCAGTTCGAAGAGCGGACGCAACTTGTCGGAATTCGCTCCCGAAGCCAGGTCTTGCGCCGTGATGCCGAATTTGTCCAGGTCTTCCTGCGGCAGGTAGATGCGGCCCATGGACGCGTCTTCTTTCACATCACGCAGAATGTTCGTGAGTTGGAAAGCAATGCCAAGATGCTCGGCCAGGGGTTCCGCCGCCGCATCGCGATAACCGAAGATCTTTATACAAGCAAGGCCCACGACGGACGCGACGTGATAGCAGTAGTCGTAGAGCTCCGCAAACGTCTTGTAGGCGACAATGGGATTCGCTGCGTCTCCGGAGAAAGCGTGCTCATTGCCTTCTTCCAGGTCCATCGTGGTTCCGGCTACAAGTTTGTCCAGCAATTCGGTCGGAATCTGAAAGCGTTGCTGCGAATCGCGCAGCGCCATGAACACCGCATCGTCCGTCTGCGCGCCTTCCGCGACGCGATGATAATCCGCTAAATACTTATCTAGTTTCGCGCGGCGCTCCGGTACCGGCACTGCCGGGTCGTCGGAGATGTCGTCCGCGTGACGCATGAAGGCATACACGGCCGAAAGCGCATTGCGCTTGCGTCCCGGCAGAACTAGGAATCCGTAATAAAAATTTTTCGCAGCCGACCGCGTGATGTGCCGGCAGACACCATAAGCTGTGCGAAGTTGCAGGGGATGATGTTGCACGCCGGCGCTCATCTCAACTTCCCTGCCAAGGCGCGCAGCAGAAGCAATATTTTTCGCGGCTTGGAGATCACCGGACGTCGGCTCAAGGAATCGAACTGCTGCTTCTCAATGGCGTTAAGGATTTCCTGGCCGCCACGAGTAAACAGTTCGAGGTCGAGCGCGAGTTCCTTGTTTACTTTTCCGATGAGCGGCTCACCCTTGCTGAACCATTCGCGCGCGCGCGCCACCTCGAAGCGCATCATCTCGCGAAATTCTGCCGACGGACGTCGATCGGCGATGTCACTCTCGGAAACCTTGAACCGGCGCACGTCTTCAAGCGGCAGGTAGACACGGCCCTTCTCGTAGTCCACTCCAACGTCCTGCCAGAAGTTCGCCAGTTGCAGCGCGGTGCAGGTATAGTCGGAAAGCTGTTGCCGCTCGGCGTCCCTGTATCCGCCGAGATACAGCACAAGGTGTCCCACCGGATTCGCCGAATTCTTGCAGTAGCCCAGCAGCTCGTCAAAAGTTTCGTAACGCGAGACCACCTGGTCTTGCCGGAACGCCGTCAGCAAGTCGGAAAACTCGTGCTGCGGTATTCCGAATTCGCTGATCGTCTTTCGCAACGCGACGAACACGGGATGCGTTGGCGATCCTGAAGTTCCCTGCGCGTCATCCAGATGCGCGTAGCAGCGGCGCAGTTCCTCTTCCCACGCATCCAGCAGCAGCAGCGAAAGCTGTCTGTCGCCGACCTCATCTCCCAGATCGTCCGAGATGCGGCAATACGAATAGACATTAAAAAAATGCCGGTGAAGTTTCTTGGGAAGGAACCAGCTTGCAACGGAGAAATTCTCGTAATGCCCGCGCGCCAGCCGTTCACAATAGACCTGCGCTTCGGCTTCCGTGGGCGATTTTTCAGGGATTGCGTAAAACGCAGGTAGCCGACTCCAGGCGACGTTCAGGGTCGCGTTCAACGTCGCGTTCGGAGACGCGTTCTCGTTGGCCTGTATCTCTGCACTGGTGTCTGACATGGCTTTCCCTGTGATGATTGTACGCATCCGCCGGTCAAAATGAGAGGCGGGCAGGTGCCCGCCTCTCGGTATCGACTAGGGTGCCTGGGTACCGGCACCGTGGCGATTACCCGGTTAGTGTCCCGGGATGATCGCGGTCTTGATGTCGCCGTTACGGTTCAGCATGTGGCGAAGCACGTGTTGCAAACGCGACAGCGGGGCTTCGCCCGTGATGTAGTCGTTGCCCTTGATCTTGTTCTCGGCGATGAGCGCGAATGCCTTGCGCACCGTCTCCGGCGTGTGGTGGAAGGTCGCCTTCAGCGTGATCTCCGAATAGTGGAGGCGCTGCGTATCAAGGTTGACCTTCGTCCCGTTGGCGCATCCGCCAAAGAAGTTCACGGTACCGCCCTTGCGGGCCATGTCGATCGCCCACTCCCATGCCTCGGGACGCCCCACAGCTTCAACCACTACGTCTGCTCCGCGGCGGTCTGGCGTAAGCGCTCGAACCGCTTCCACCGGATCCGCAACCTTGGTGATCTGCACAACTTCGTGGGCGCCTATCCGCTTGGCTCCATCTACTTGACCGTCGCGCTTTACCACGGCAATCACGTTGCAGCCAGTGAGTTTTGCAACCTGCATGAACATCAATCCGATGGGACCGCCGCCGATGACGGCAACCGTGTCGCCGATCTCGACGCCCGTTTCGTGCAATCCGCGCAGGACGCAAGCCAGTGGCTCGACCATCGCCGCCTGTTCGTAACTGACGTCCGAGGGCACTGCCAGCATATTGGTCTCAACAATGCGCTTCGGAATGCGGATGTACTCCGCATAGGCGCCATTGTTGAAGAGCAAGTCCTCGCAAAGGTTCTCCTGGTGCTTCGAGCAGTAGAAGCACATGCCGCAAGGAGCGGAGTTCAGGGCGACCACCCGGGTGCCCTTCTTGAAAGTTTTCACGTTGGGACCGACTTCTTCGATGACGCCGGCCAACTCGTGCCCGAACAATGCCGGAGGAACGATCATGCGCGCGTGGTAACCGCGCTGGTAGACCTTGAGATCGGTGCCGCAGGTCAACGCGACCTGAACCTTGATGAGGACCTCGCCATCGCCAACGCGTGGTATTGGTACCCTCTCGATTTTGACGTCCTCTTTACCGTAGAGGACTGCTGCCGTCATGTGTCCGTTCACTCTGAAGATCCTTCCCATGCGCTGCCCGGCTGAATCGCGATTTTCATCGTGTCCGGCTGAGGATGTGCAGCTAAGTTCAATGCGTCCACGGCCCCACTAAGCGGGAACCGGTGACTAAAGAGCCGCTCCAAGTTCATTTCACGACCCATTACGAACTGAACCGAATCATCTTGTAGGTCTACAGATGCGCTGTAGGAGCCTAAAAGTGCTTTTTCATCGACGCAAACTGCCGAAGGGTCAATCACCGCTTCACTACGCTGCGTCTGCGCAAACAACAAAACTCGGCCGCCTGGACGGGTAGCATCCAAAGCAGGTCGAATCAATCCGTTCCCCGCGACAGCCAAAATGACTGCGTCTGCCCCTCGTCCTTCGGTCAAGTCCTTAACTTTCTGGACGGTATCCCCACTGGACGCATCCATCGCGTTGAGTAAGCCGAAGTCCTTCGCTATTGTAAGCCTCAGCGGGAACAAATCGGAAGTTAATACATGGGCACCGGCACGTTGGGCCAATGTTGCCAACATGATACCGATGGGACCCTGCCCGATGACAAACACCGTTTCACCCGGTTTCAGCGAAAGTGTCTCTATCCCCTTGATGCAGGTATTCACTGGCTCCACAAACGAAGCCTGTTCGTAGCTGACATCATCCGGAATACGAACCACGCCTCCGCGATCTACGATCCAGTCCATCACCCGGACATATTCCGCAAAGCCGCCGCCGCTCGGCTCGAAGCCAGCCGTCACTCCCACCTTCTTGTACGTAGGACACTGGGAAAAAACCTTGCGTTCGCAGTAGTAGCACTCGCGGCAAGGAATGTGGTGGAAGACCATGACGCGGTCTCCTGGAACAAAACTGCTCACTCCTTCGCCAACTGCGGCGATAACGCCCGCTGTTTCGTGTCCAAAGATGCGCGGTGCTGAGTGCGAACCGCTGGCGATCTTCTTTAAGTCTGTGCCACAAACGCCACAGGTATGTACGCGGATCAGAAGTTCGCCGCGCCCTATCTCCGGCACCGGAACCGTCTCCAGGCGAACGTCGTTGACGCCATGGAAAACGGCAGCCATCATGTGCGTGCGTACCAGACCAAACGTATTAGAGGTGCGAGATTGACTGGCTACTTGCATGCTTACTTGGTCGTGGCCGACGCTGAATACTCATCAGCCAAAGCCAGAGAGAGCTCCAATCGGTTTGTATTCTTGATTGTACGCTCTAGAAACCCGCAGAGCACCTTCTGCGCCCTGTTACTGTTTCGCAACAAATTCCAAACACGTTTCCACAGAAAAGGGCGCAAGGCAATGTAGCTGATGAACGCTCCTGTCCTGAACACGGGAGGAGTGACAAAGTCGCCAATAAACGAGATGTCATCCCCTAAATCATCGGATACGACCTTTACTGCAAGGAACCGTTTGCCTAGTATCCTCGATACCTCGGCAACTTGCGAAGCTTCCATATCGACCGCCGAAGCACCAAAGTCCAAGGCCAACCGGCGTTTTTCCGATTGGTCAGCAACTCTGGCTGTGGTGACCAACCGCCCTCTGCCCACTCCCGTCGCGGAGACGGTTCCGGAACTTTCCTCTAGGACTTCTGCAGGAACGAATACCTCGGGAACGCGGATAGCCGACTCCAGAGAACCTGCAAATCCCACCGAAAGTATCATCTCAGGGTCATACCTCTCAATCAGCACTTTCGTGACATCCCAAGCGCTCCCTATTCCGGCGCACATCAGTACTGCTTCGGCAGAAGTGTACGCCTTGTAGGAACGCTCCCTGGTCACGAATTTCTCGCTATTCCACTCACGAACCAACGGCCCTATCTCGCGCTCCATCGCGGCAACAATCCCGATCTTGAGTTTGCCAGTCATTTAGAAGAAAAATCCACCAAACAACAATCCACCACGAAGACAAGAAAGTACGAAGGAAGCAGAGGCGCGATCATTAAAGTTGGTTGATTTCATAAGACCTTCCTGATAATCCCACGTGTCATCACTGGAACATGGAAATTCAAGAGTAAACCGAACTTCTTATCCGCAAGTTTCATATAGGAAAGCAATTGACCTTCATGAACAGGCAGAACATTGTCCACGCACTTGAGTTCCAGAATTACTGAGTCTTCCACGACAACATCAATTCGATAACCGCATTCCAAGTGAACGCCTTTGTAGATTACGGGTAAAGGAACTTGGCGGCTGAACTGTAAACCGCGCAGTTTCAATTCGTGGCCGAGACATTCCTCATACGCTGACTCCAGCAGTCCCGGCCCAAGTTCTCTGTGAACTTCAATAGCGGCTCCGATTATCTTGCTAGTCCAGGGCTCCTCGATCAGAGCCAAAACAAACTCTTGAAAAGCGGGAATCCTTGCCTATCTACAGCGCTCTTCATTCAACCTCAATCCCCAATTTCTAAAAGGTTTTCTTCGTGTCTTCGTGTCTTCGTGGTGAAAGCCTTTCGCCTTCAACATACTCCGGCGCATACCCTTTCGACACGAACCACTCCGCCGCCCGCGTTAGCGCTGCGTCCACCGGCCCCGCCTTCCAGCCAAGTTCCTTCTCCGCCTTCGACGACGACACGAACATCATCTTGCGTCCCATGCGCACGGCGTCGATGGTCGCGCGTGGCTCACGCTTCATCAACATTCCTGTCCACGCCGTATCCATCACGGCGGTCACGAATGCCAGCGCGTACGGCACTCTTATCGTCGGAGACGGTAGTCCTGTAATGTTTCCCAACTTATCGAGGATCTGTTTCAGCGTAAGATTTTCGCCGCCCAGAATGTAACGCTCGCCGCGTCGTCCGCGCTCCAGTGCCGCCACATGCCCCTGCGCACATTCGCGGACATCCACCAGGTTGAGTCCCGTATCCACATACGCGGGAAACTTGCGCTTCAAGAAATCGACAACGATGCGTCCCGTAGGAGTCGGCTTTATGTCCTGCTCGCCGATCGGCGTGCTCGGATTCACGATGACGATATCCACTCCAGCCCTTGCCGCCTCCATCGCTTTCTCTTCCGCCATGAACTTCGATCGCTTGTAGTGGCCGATCATGTTATCGAGTGAAACAGGCGTGTCCTCGTTGACAGCGACCGCCTCGTGCTGGAATCCCATGGTCGCCACACTCGACGTATAAACGATGCGACGCACTCCCGCAGCCTGCGCCGCGCGAATCAGCGACTCCGTGCCTTCCACGTTCGACGCGTACATTTCCCGCGGATCGCGCGTCCACAGACGATAGTCGGCCGCAACGTGAAAAACTGCCTCGCAGCCTTCCATTCCTCTGCGCAGCGACGTCTCGTCGCGCAAATCTCCGGTCACCAGGTCCGCTTTCAGTCCTTCAAGATTTTCCCGCCGGGACGATGCGCGCACCAGCAAACGCAAGTCGGCGCCGCCATCGCACAGTGCGCGAGCAACATGCGAGCCAACAAATCCGGTAGCGCCTGTGACAAAGACCTTCATAGGGAAAAGAAAGATTCGAAGGTACCAGGAAGCAACTTTCTAGAAAGCCTGATCCTTCAAACAAATGCCCAAACAAAACGACGCTTCCGCAGAAGCGTCCAATTTCACTCAACTCTGCGAATCTACACCGAACCCAGTCTACCTAGCGCCTACTACCCGGCACCTGGGTTACCCCTCATCCGGAACCAGATCGTATTTCTCTCCAGCCGCGCGTTTCTCCCAATACTTGCGGATCCACGCTTCGTAGCTTTTTCCGGCCGCGGTATCGCGTCCGCTGAACGCCAGCGCCGCAATCTCCGAATACGGAATCGCCTGCCTCTGATTGGAACTCTGCGGCAATATTCGCACCAGCGAATCCTGCAGGGTCTTCCCCGTTTTGCGATCGAAGATATAGCCTTCCACGACGGTGCCATCTTTTTTCGTGATGGTCACGTCACCGCGATAATCGAAGGCCATTTCCAGCGACTGCCGGATTTCCTCTTCGCTTGCAAGTTCCGGAATCCAGCCTTGGAGTCCGGCGCGCTCAGCGTTCTGGGACTGCTCGTCTGTCATGCTCACTTGTAACTCTCTTGCGGTTGAATCTGCACCAGCGGATTGCGCTCATGCGCGGGAACAACTTTGTTCTTCTGCAACGCGTCCAGTGCTGAAGGGTCGTCGTAGCGATTCATCATCGCCTTCACCGTCGCCACCATCCCGCCGAGCGAGAACGTATCGTTCACCGCCGAGGGCTCAAAGCCGCTGTGGACCATGCAATTCTGGCACTTCGGATTACCGCTCTTGTGTCCGTAGTTCGCCCAATCCGTCTCTTCGATCAATTCCCGAAACGTATCCGCGTAGCCGTCCTGCAACAGGTAGCAAGGCTTTTGCCAGCCAAAAATGTTGAAGGTCGGAATGCCCCACGGAGTGCACTCGTAATCGCGCTTGCCCATCAGGAACTCGAGGAACAGCGGACTCTGGTTGAACTTCCACTTCTTACTGCGATTGCTCAATATCTGCTTGTACAACTCCGCCGCGCTGTTCTTGCCCAGGAAATGCGACTGGTCCGGCGCCTTGTCGTAGCTGTAACCGGGCGAGATCATCATGCCTTCCACGCCGAGTTCCATCACCTCGTCCATAAATCGGCGAACGCTCTTCGGGTCCGCGCCATCGAACAAGGTCGAGTTCGTCGTCGTGCGGAATCCTTTTTCCAGCAAAAGCTTTACCGCTTCGATGGCGATGTCGTACGTGCCTTCGCGCGCCACCGCGAAATCGTGGTGCTCGCGCTCTCCATCCAGATGGATGGTGAACGTCAGATATTTGCTCGGCTTGAACAGGTGAAGTTTTTCTTTAAGCAGCAGCGCGTTCGTGCAGACGTACACGTATTTGCCGCGCGCAATCAGCCCTTCGACAATTTCGCCTATCTGCGGATGCATCAAGGGTTCGCCGCCCGGAATGTTCACGATAGGCGCGCCCGATTCTTCCACTGCTTTAAAACATTCCTCAGGACTCAACTCACGCTTTAACACGTGAGCTGGATACTGCACCTTGCCGCAGCCCGCACAAGCCAGGTTGCAGCGGAACAATATCTCCAGCATCACGACCAGCGGATAGCGCTGACGTCCGGCCAGCTTCTGCTTCAGGACATACGACGCGACTGTCCACATTTGGGATACTGGCACGGGCATTGCTAACTGCTCCTTCTAAATCCGACTTCTTCAACTACGTTCTTCGTCGACTTCGCGTACTTGGTCAGCGCCATCAACGGAAAATATTGGTAGTACATCGTGTACTTCAAATAGAACACGCGAGGGAATCCGGTTCCCGTGTAAGGCTCTTCAAACCACGAACCATCCGCACGTTGCGTGTTCAGCAAATATGCGACGCCGAGCGCAACCGTGTCGCTCTGGTAATCGCCCGCCGCCAGCAAGGCCAATACTGCCCACGCGGTTTGCGACGCAGTGCTCTCGCCAACACCTTTCAGAGTCGCATCGTCGTACGAGCCCACGCTCTCGCCCCAGCCACCATCCGCGTTCTGCATCGAGCGAATCCACTCCGCAGCCTGTTGCACCATCGGGTCGTGGTTGTCCACGCCAATGGCTTCCAGTCCGCGCAGCACGCACATGGTTCCGTAAACGTAGTTCACGCCCCAGCGTCCGAACCAGGAACCATCCGGCTCCTGCTCTTTGCGAATGAACTTCAGCGCGCTCTTCACGCATTTATCTTTTTGCGTAAAGCCGTACGCTGCCAGGCACTCCAGCACGCGTCCCGTGATGTCCACCGTCGCCGGATCCAGCATGGCGTTATGGTCGGCAAACGGAATGTACTGGAACACCATGCGGTTGTTGTCTTTATCAAAACTCGCCCAACCGCCGTTCTTGCACTGCATGGAGACCACCCAGTCGATGGCCCGCTTGACCGATTCATCCTGGTAGCGCTCGTCTGATGTCTTCACGTGCGACAGCGCCAGCATCACCATCGCGCTATCATCCACGTCGGGATAGAACTCGTTATTGAATTCGAAGTACCAGCCTCCCGGCTCAGTCTTCGGATTCTTCACCGCCCAGTCGCCCTTCTTGTGAATCTGTTTTTTCAGGATCCATTCAGCCGATTCCACCATGCGCGCATCGGTCGGCGAAACGCCGCTCTCCCCCAGCGCAAACAACGCATACGCAGAGTCCCATACGGGAGACATGCACGGCTGCATACGGAAGGTATCCTCTTCCTCGATGCCCAGCTTTTCGAATTCATCGATAGCGCGAATCACCTGCGGATCGTCCAGCGAATATCCCAGGCAGCGCAACGCGATGATGGAATTCAGAATGGCCGGATAGATGGCGCCCAGTCCGTCGCTCATTTCCATCCGTTCCAGCATCCACTTTTCTGCCTTCTTTATCGCCATACTGCGCAGCGGACGCACATGCACCAGTTCGAACCAGTGACACATGCGATCAAAGAACAGGAAGAAGTTGCGCCAGCTTACAAGCTTGTCCGCCCAATGCAGACGAAGCCGGGACATGTGGCGCCCCTCGGGAAACAATTCGTCGATTCCCTGCTCATCTGGAATCTTCTTGAACGGCTTTTTCGCATAGCAGATCGAGAGCGGGATCAACATCGCGCGCGACCATGCGGAAATTTCGTAGATGTTGAACCAGAACCAGTTCGGAAACAGCACGATCTCCGGCGGAATCGCTGGAACCGCGTCGTAATCAAACTGCCCGATCGCGCACAGATAAAGCTTGGTATAGGTGTTGACGGCCGGAACGCCGCCATGACTCATGATGTATTCGCGAGCCTTCATCAGCGCGGGATGGTCCATCGTGAATCCCGCAAGCTTCAGCCCTTGGTAGGCCTTCACGGCTGCGCTTATGTTCGACGGGCCGCCGTTATAGATGGGCCATCCGCCGTCTTCATTCTGGAATTTGAGTATCTGCCGTGCGCACTTGTCGAAACGCTTTTGGTCCACCGTACCCAGCAGCGTGTGCAAAAAGATGTAGTCGGACTCGAGCGTTGTGTCTGCCTCGAGCTCTCCGCTCCAGTACCCCTCTTCATGCTGCAGGGAAAAAAGGTGATTGCGCGAACCTTCAGCGGCCGCCGCAACTCGCTCCTTGATATCGGCAATCTTGCCAAACCGCAGCTCTGCGGGGCCAGACCACGAAATCGGGTTCATTTTTCCTCTAATCCGCAACGGCCGGAGCCGCTCCGATTGCTTCGATAATCTCTGGAGGCAACGCGAAACGCACATTTTCCGGCATCACTTCGATCTCTTCCACGTTCGTAAACCCGCGCGCGCCCAAAAAGTCGATCACTTCTTGCACTAGGATTTCCGGAGCGGAAGCCCCCGCCGTCAGCGCAATCGTCTGAACGCCTTCCAGCCAAGCCGGATTGATAGCTGCCGAATTGTCTATAAGGTGCGAACGCGTGGCCAGGTTGCGTGCAACCTCCACAAGGCGATTGGAATTTGAGCTGTTTTCCGAACCCACTACCAGCACAAGGTCCGCGCTTTCGGCAACGTTCTTTACCGCAACCTGCCGATTTTCCGTCGCATAGCAAATGTCCTGCGCGTGCGGGCCCTTGATGTTCGGGAACTTCACCTTCAAGGCTTCGATGATGTCGCGAGCTTCGTCCAAACTCAGCGTCGTCTGCGTCAGATACGCCACCCGGTTCGGGTCCGGTACTTCCAACGCAGCCACCTGCTCGGCAGTGCTAACCACCTGGGTAACATCCGGAGCTTCACCCAATGTGCCAATC
>JBBRZF010000103.1:0-12618 GCA_038236965.1 Terriglobales bacterium
CAGCAGCATGACCCACGCCAAACATCGCTTCATCGCTCTCTCCGTCCTCGGCCGCTTGTCACAAGGTTGCTGTGATCTACACCCGAGGGAGCCATACGTCTTTACCTGCCAATTGTGAGCCAAGTCATAGGAATTGCCGCTACAAAGGTTTCCAATACCTAATGGGGCAGGATTCTTCATTCTATTCATAATCACCGCTCCAACATACGAGGAACGTTTCATAACCGCGCAACGCCAATGTAGCGACGCGCTTTTCATACGAGGGCAACTTGCATCATGTCATTACATACCGATTCATTGGAATACCATCTCGGACTGCGTCCGGGAAAGATCGAGGTAAATCCTACTAAGCCCTGCTCCACGCAACATGACCTCAGCATGGCCTACACCCCGGGCGTCGCCGAACCTTGTCTCGAGATCGCTGCCGACCCCGATACCGCGTACAAGTACACTTCCCGCGGAAATCTTGTCGCCGTCATCACCAACGGAACCGCTGTCCTCGGACTCGGTAATATCGGCGCACTCGCCGGTAAACCAGTTATGGAAGGCAAAGGCGTTCTGTTCAAGAGATTCGCCGACATCGACGTCTTCGATCTCGAAATCAACTCCGAAGATCCCGAAGAAGTCATCAAGGTTTGCCAGTTGCTCGAACCGACCTTTGGCGGAATCAACCTGGAAGACATCAAGGCGCCCGAATGTTTCATCATTGAGAAGCGCCTTAAAGAGACGATGAAGATTCCCGTCTTCCACGACGACCAGCACGGTACGGCCGTCATCAGTGGCGCCGCCCTGCTCAACGCCATGGAAATCGTCGGCAAGAAGCTCAACGAGGTAAAGGTCGTCGTCAACGGCGCCGGAGCCAGCGGAATCGCCTGCACCGAACTCTATATCAGCCTCGGCATCAAGCGCGAGAACGTCACCATGTGCGACACCAAGGGCGTCATTTACGAAGGACGTACCAGGGGAATGAACGACTACAAGCAGCGCTTCGCCCGTCCCACCGAACGTCGCACCCTGGCCGAAGCCATGGTTGGCGCTGACGTCTTCCTCGGCGTCTCCAGCAAAGACTGCGTTTCGCAGGACATGGTCCGCTCCATGGCTCCCAATCCCATCGTCTTCGCCATGGCGAATCCCGATCCCGAAATCACTTTCGAAGCTGCCAAGGCCGCGCGTCCCGACCTCATCATGGCCACCGGACGCTCCGATTATCCCAACCAGGTGAACAACGTACTCGGCTTCCCCTTCATCTTCCGCGGTGCGCTCGACGTCCGGGCCACCACCATCAATGAAGAGATGAAGATTGCCGCCTGCCGCTCGCTGGCCTCACTCGCCAAGGAACCCGTTCCTGCCGAAGTCTGTGCCATCTACGGTGTCAAAGAACTGAAGTTCGGACGCGACTACATCATTCCCAAGCCCTTCGATCCTCGCGTTTTGCTCTGGGAATCGGTCGCCGTCGCCAAGGCAGCCATGGAATCCGGCGTAGCTCAAAAGCCGGTAGACCTGCGCACCTATCGCAGGCAACTGCAGGCGCATCTGGAACACATCACCCACGGACACGTGGAAAGAATAGAGGAACTCATCCCGCAACTGGTGTAACTCGCTCCTCGTAAAGCAAAACGGCAGCCGCGATGGCTGCCGTTCTTTTTTCACTTGCCTTCATTTCAAGCGGCCCTCGCCCTTGCCCTTACCCCTGCCTTTGCCCTTGCCTTGCCCTCGCCCTTGCCCTTCGCTCGCGTGGGTCCGGACGCCTCGTCCGGGCGGGCGAGCAACGCTCGCCTCGCTCTTGCTGTTGCTTTTGCTGTTGCTTTTCCTACTACCTGGTACCTGCCACCTGTTCCTCCACCACCCTCGCCACCGTCATCAATTCCATCTCGTCCCTGCCCGGCGCTCCCGTTATCTGCAATCCGACGGGCAATCCATTCTGCGTCTTTCCGCACGGAACCGAGATGGTCGGCAGTCCCAATACATTGAACGGACGCGTATTGCGCAGCATCAATATCTCCCGCGCGCGCAACTGGTCTGCCTCTGCCAGCAGTTGCTCCACCTTCATCGCGGATATCGGCGCGGTGGGCGTGATCAATACATCTACATTTGTGAATATTTTGCTCGCCTCGTCCCGCAGGTTCTGCAGATCGTGTACTGCGTCGATGTAGTCTGCCGCCAGGTGTTTCGCCCCCGCCTGTATCCTTCGCAACGTCTCCGGTTGGTATTTCCCCGGAGAAGTCTCGGCCCACTTCCTGTGATACGCGAACGACTCACTCGCCTGCACCGTACGATCATTGTTGATAGGAATACTGCACTCTGCAATGGATGCCGCAACACCTTCCAACCTGTGTACCGCGTCAACGCAAGCCTGCTCGATATCGCTCTCCAGGCTCTCCCAGAAATAACTTCGCGGAACGCCTACACGAAGTTCGCCGATGCCCGCCTCCGCATCTTGTGCGGAAATTTTCGCTCCCATCTCCGCACGCCCGAACAGCACCGCATGCAGGATCGCCGTATCCGCCACCGTACGCGCCATGGGCCCAACGTGGTCCATCGACCACGAAAGAGGAATGACGCCTTCCGTCGGCCACGCACCAAAACTCGGCTTCAGCCCCACCACTCCGCAATATGCCGCAGGCAATCGGATCGATCCCGCCGTATCTGTGCCAATCGCGCCCAGGCACATCCCCGCCGCCAGCGCTGCCGCCGACCCGCCCGACGAACCGCCGGCAATGTATTCCGGCGCAAGCGGATTCCGCACCGCCCCGTAGGCCGTCACCACAGAACTGCAGCCATATGCGAATTCGTGCAAGTTCGTTTTGCCTAACAGCACCGCACCCGCTGCGCGCAAACGCCGCACCACCGGAGCATCGCGCTGCGCCACGCGCTCTGCAAACAACGCACTGCCCGCCGTCGTCTTCACTCCTGCAATGTCGATCAGGTCTTTGATGGCGATCGGGATACCGTGCAGAGGACTGCGTACCCGTCCGGCGCTTATCTCGGCATCGGCTACCGCGGCGTCGCGAAGCGCCGCCTCACTCATCACCGTGATGAAGGCGTGAAGTTCTGCATCGCGCGCTTCGATGTTCCGCAGGCACGCTCGCGTCAACTCCACCGACGTGGTCTCGCCTGCCTGCAACAGATGCGCAGCTTTCACCATCGAGAGGAACGGCAATTCCCTTGGAGCGATCTTCTGCGGCATGATGCACGCCAGTGTACAACCGCCTACATGGCGAAGGAACTGAACTCTGCTAATTCGCGCATTCGAACACTTGCGCCGGAAGAATGTTCATTGGCTCAAATTCCTCCTGCACATTGTCAAAAGTGTTCTTCAAATAAGGCAGCATCACCCTGGTGAACTGGTACACGAGGAACGCGCCATCCGGCGCCAGCACGTCGCGGGTCGCGATCACCACTCCCTGTCGCACCTCTTCCGTCATGGTCGTATAGGGAATGCCGGAGATCACGTAGTTGGCGCTGGCATAGCCATGCATCAGCAATATCTTCCGCACATCCACGGCCGAACCTCTCACGATGCGCAGTCGCCGGTCGCGCAGATTCTTTTCCAGATATTCGGCGAAATCGTCGTTCGTCTCGATGACGAACAAAGCTGCGTCTGGCCGCATGCGCGCCAGTATCTCGCGCGTGATAGTGCCCACCCCGGGTCCGTATTCCACGATCACCCGCGCCTTTTGCCAGTCCACCTTGCAAAGCACGCGATCAATCAACCGGCGCGAGCTGGGAATCAGGGAACCGATCATCTTCGGATGTTTCAGGAAATTCTGCGCGAACAGCAGCGTGCGGGAGCGTGCGTGAGTAGCCAAACGTGCTTCCTTTCAGGCATGTGGATACAAATGGGATGCCGGGACATCGACCACTGGAGCTGCTCCAAGGGAATCCAGAATGAATCCTGTACAGAGTTCTTGATTGTTCTCCCCCGCCGCCCACAATCCAGCAAATCCCGACATGTAACCTCATTCAAAAATTGTGCTCTTAATTTTCTCATTTCCAAGGTAGTCTGCTATGCGGGGATAAGGGAAGTTGGGCCAGAGGTAGTCGTGAACAACGAAGGACAACAACTCAGATTATGGCGCGAGCAACTCGGCTACACCGTTCGCGACGTTGAAGCTGCCAGCCAAAGGATTGCCGCTCGCCGCTCCAACGACGATTTCGCAATCCCCCTTAGTCGCCTTTCCGATATCGAGACCAAGGGCGTTATCCCCTCCGTCTTCCGCCTCTACACGCTCAGCGTCGTCTATCGCCACAGCTTCCATGAGCTTCTTGTTCTATTCGACTTGAATCTCGACGATTATGCCGCCGACATGTTGCTGGCAGAACCGCCCCGTTCGCACCGCCTCACGCCCGAACTTCCCCAATCGTGTGCCAACGTCCCCATCGCCCTTGACCCGGCCTTCGACCCGCGCACCACCGCCAATCTCGGACGCATGATCCAGGGCTGGGGACTCATGCCCTTGGCCGTTATCGCCCAGCTTGCCCCTCAGAAATTCACCTACGGATACATCGGAACGGAAGATTTTTCCATGTACCCGCTCCTTATGCCCGGCACCTTCGTCCAGATCGATGAAGCCAGAAACAAGGTGCAGGAAGGCGTCTGGCGCTCCGCATATGAGCGGCCTATCTACTTCGTGGAAACGCGCGATGGGTATACCTGTTGCTGGTGCTCTTTAAGCGGGAACCGGCTCATTTTGCAGCCTCATCCGCTCTCACCGGAACAGCCGCGCGCACTCAAGCAGCCGCAGGAAGCGGAGATATTGGGACAGGTCGTAGCCGTGGCTATGCGACTCGGCGAGTGGACTTCGCCCGGACGCGACGCAATGCGTCTAACGCGAGAACCGTCGAATTAAATTGTGCCGCAGCAGCGCTGGAAACGCCTGCCGGTAGCAGATTCATATCTTGGGCAGATGCCGTAGCCGGCTCTGCCTTCAGTTTTTCCTGCTGAAACAACTCCCGCACCGGCCTCCTCAAGATTTCCAGCAACGCTTCTTGATGCGCCTGCTTCATCGCCTTTTGCGCGGAGGCTTCCCCATGCGTGCGAACCAACCCCCAATGTTCGTAACGGCCACCGTCATTGCGCAGACCCGCAATGTAGCGCAACCGCTCCATTGCGCAGCCAATCGCTGCCAGTGTCCGCGAAACAAAATCCTGATGTGCTGATAGGAGTGTCATTCGCTTCTAACAAATGCAGGGTAGCACCCGGCGCATCGCCTTGAAAAATATTTCTCCTTTGTTCCGAATCTGGAACTAATCAACGAAAGTCGTGCATAACACCTCTCCCTGCCCCATAGTCTCACTGACAACAGGTTCTGGCTCGGAGAGCGTTCATTGCTCTTGTTGCGCAAGACTTATACCGCTATCCTGCGAGGATGCATGTGCCATTCCTCTTCCAGGTCGCCTCGAAACTATCCATGGTTTTCGAGGTGTTGCTGGCGGTCATTGTCGTCCGCAAAAAGCTCTGGCGCGAGGTTCCCGCGTTCTCCTGCTACATCCTGTTTGGACTGATCGGAGACATCGCTTGCGAGTGGGCGATGCACGACGGTTATCGCTATTTTTGGGTGTACACGATTGTTGACTGGATATACAAGATGCTGACCGTCTGGATGACGCTGGAGATCTACAAAAGATTGACGACAAAATTCCCCGGTATTCAGACCACCGCACTTCGACTGCTTTCGGTCGCCGTCGCATTCATGCTCCTCGTTGCTGGCGTCGCCTATCTGTACTCCGACTTCGCAAAAGTTCCCTCTGAATCCATCCTCCTGATCAGTCTCGGCCGTGCCTTTCGCCTTGGAGACATCGGATTGCTTTGTGCTTTGTTCTTCGTAGTCCGCTCTTTTGGACTTCGCCTCCGTCAGTACTACGTTTGGATAGCCACCGGCCTGTCTCTCCCGAAATCAGGAGCAGACGCTCGGCCCTCGGAAACCAATGCTGCCATTCAAGCTGGTTTATAGCGACGAATATTACCTCCCCATCGGCGAGCACGTATTCCCTTCGAACAAATACCGCATGGTCTGGCAGAGCCTGCAAGCTCTCGGAATCGCCGATTCCAGCGACGTCATCACACCCCGTCCCGCATCTGACGCCGATATCCTCCTCGTTCACACAGCGATGTATCTCAACAAGCTCAAGAGCGGCACTCTCTCCGCGCGCGAAGAACTCGAACTCGAAGTCCCCTACAGTCCCGAACTCGTGAAGGCGTTTCTCCTGCAGACTGGCGGCTCCATTCTCGCCACCGACTACGCGCTCAACGACGGCATTTGCATACACATCGGCGGCGGCTTTCACCACGCCTTTCCCGACCACGGTGAAGGCTTCTGCCTCTTGAACGACGTCGCCATCGGAATCCGGCGAATGCAGCAAAGCGGACGCATCGCCCGCGCCATGACACTCGATTGCGACGTCCACCAAGGCAACGGCACTGCCCTCATCTTCGGACACGGCGAGCAAGAACCCTTCCCGCCGCCCCCAGTCTGGACCGCCGCCATGTCCGGAGAACGCAAACCGGCCAACATTCGCAATACATCTCCACGCGACGTTTACACCATCTCGCTTCACCAGGAAAATAACTATCCCGTCTGGAAACCGCAATCATCGATGGACGTGAATTTACCGGACGGCACCAACGACGACGAATATCTTCTCTGGCTCGACCGCGCACTCTCCCAGACAATCCCATATTTCGAGCCCGAACTGCTCTGCTACATCGCCGGAGCCGATCCCTACATTCACGATCAACTCGGCGGACTCGCTCTCTCCATCGACGGCCTCCGCCGCCGCGACGAATACGTCTTTCAAACCGCCAAGGACACCGGCATCCCCGTAGTGGTCACCCTAGCCGGCGGCTACGCCCAAAACCTGCAAGACACCATCCAGATCCACACCAACACCATCGCCGCCGCCAAACAAATCTTCAGCTAGTGCTCTTGCTCTTCGCTCTCGCCCTTCGCTCTTGCCCTTGCTCCTGCCCTTGCTCCTGCCCTTGCTCCTGCCCTTGCTCCTGCCCTTGCTCCTGCCCTTGCTCGCGTGGGTCCGGACGCCTCGTCCGGACAGGCGAGCAACGCTCGCCCCATCCCTTGCAAAACTCCTCCATGCCCTCTGTCTTTACTGACGTCTGCCGTCTGACGTCTGCCGTCTGGTTTTCTGTTATCCTCATTTTTCGCACTATTTCCAGCTTTTCTCGAGAATTCCCATGCAAATGTTTGACACTCTTTCCGAAAAACTACAGCGAACTTTCAAGTCTCTTCGCGGCCAGGGCAAACTGACCGAGGAGAACATGAACGAGGCCCTGCGCGAGATCCGCATGGCCCTGCTCGAGGCCGACGTCAACTTCAAGGTCGTCAAGGAACTCGTCGATCACATCCGCGACAAGGCCCTCGGACAGGAAGTTCTCACCGCCCTCTCGCCCGCCGAGCAGGTCGTCAAGATCGTCCGCGACGAACTCATCGCCATCCTCGGCAACGACACCGCCAAGGTGAAATTCGCCTCGCAGCCGCCCACCGTCATCCTCATGGCCGGACTGCAAGGCTCCGGCAAAACCACCACCTCCGGCAAACTTGCCGCCTGGCTGAAAAAGGGCGGACACCGCCCCATGCTCGTCTCCGTCGACGTCTATCGTCCGGCCGCGCGCGAACAGCTAAAGGTCGTCGCTAAAGCCATCGGCGCCCACCTCTACGAAGGCACGCTCCACGAAGCGAACACCGAGAACGTCGAACGCCTCGCCAAGGAAGCCCGCCGCGAAGCCATCAACAACGGCTGCGACATCCTCATCGTCGATACCGCCGGACGCCTTCACATTGACGAACTGTTGATGGAAGAGATGCAGGTGCTCAAGCGCCTGCTCAATCCGCAGGAAATCCTCTTCGTCGCCGACGCAATGACCGGCCAGGACGCCGTAAAGTCCGCCGACGAGTTCCACAAAAAGCTCACCATCACCGGCGTAGTCCTCACCAAGATGGACGGCGACGCCCGAGGCGGCGCGGCCCTCTCCATCCGCAACGTCACCGGACAGCCCATCAAGTTCATCGGCATCGGTGAAAAATACGACGCCTTCGAACTCTTCCATCCCGACCGCATCGTCGGACGCATCCTCGGCATGGGCGACATCCTCTCGCTCATCGAACGCGCCGAAGAAACCATCGATAAAAAGAAGTCGGAAGCCTTCGCCAACAAAGCGCTCTCCGGCGACGGATTCTCCCTCGAAGATTTCCGCGATCAACTTCGCCAGGTTAAAAAATTAGGCTCGCTGCAATCCATCATCGGAATGCTTCCGAAGATTGGCCCGTTCGCGCAGATGCAAGGCGTAGCCGACAAAGTTGACGAGAAAGAAATCAATCGCGTCGAAGCCATCATCAACTCGATGACGATGTATGAGCGTGAGCATCACGAATCCATCAACGGCTCCCGCCGCAAGCGCATCGCCCGCGGCTCCGGCACCAGCGTGCAGGAAGTAAACCAACTCCTGCGCCAATACGCGCAAATGCGCAAGATGTTCAAATCCATGTCCAAACCCAGCTTCGCCAAACGCCTGGCCGGAATGAAAATGCCGGGGATGTAGTACTTGCCGGATGTCAGTTGCCAATTCCCCGGGATGTAGTAGTTGCCGGATGTCAGTTGCCAGTTCCCCGGGGTTGTAGTAGTTGCCGGATGTCAGTTGCCAGTTCCCAGTTAAGACAAAAAGGCCGCGCTCCTATGCGCGGCCTAGCTCTTGCTCGCCTCATCCCTTCCGCCACATCCACTCCGTCATCTCGACCGAAGCGAAGCGTAGCGGAGAGACCTTTTTGTTTTGCTTTTGCTTTTTGCCTTTGACTTCAATAACTCAATGACTCCATAACTCAATCCCCTCAATCCCCCGACGTCTCGATTCCCTCTCCACGGCCCTTCCCTATCTCCAGCGGATACAGCATGCAGATACGCTCCGGGTCATACGACTTGATATCCCAAATCTCCCGCGCATATTCGCGAATCGTTCTATCGCTGGAGAACTTCGGACTCCGAGCCGTATTCAGGATCGCTTTGCGCAACCACGTCTTCCGGTCGAGGAATTCCGTATCGATCTCTTCATTGATCTCGATGTACGCCGGCAGGTCCGCAAGATGGAAATACCTGTCTCCGCGATTCACCAACTCATCGAATATCCACCGGAACAGTCCCGGCTCTTGCGGAGAGAATCTGTCGCTCGCCAGGCTGTCCATCACGCGCCGAACTTGGTCGTCGCGCTCATACTGCTCTCGCGGATTGTAGAGATTGTTCTTCTGCATGATGCCAATCTCCTCCGCCCTCAATCCAAAGATGTAGATATTCTCTTCCCCGACTTCTTCCATGATCTCGATATTGGCGCCGTCATAGGTTGCCACCGTCAGCGCGCCATTCATCGTCAGCTTCATGTTGCCGGTGCCGCTGGCTTCCATGCCCGCAGTAGAAATCTGCTCGCTCAAATCCGCCGCCGGAATGATCGCCTCCGCCAGCGACACCCGGTAATCCGGCAGGAACGCGATCTTCAAACGTCCTTCCACGCGCGGATCGTTGTTCACCACATCGGCCACGCTATGGATCAGTTTGATGATCTGCTTCGCCGCCCAGTATCCCGGCGCGGCCTTGCCCGCGAACACCACCGTGCGCGCCGCTGTCAGCGGTTTGCCGTCGTCCACCATGCGTATGTAGTCATGTATCACGCGCAGCACGTTCAGCAACTGACGCTTGTATTCATGTATGCGTTTGATCTGCACATCGAACATCGAATCCGGGTCCGCAACCACGCCCGTCTGTTCGTAGATGATGCGCGCCAGTTTCAATTTGTTCTGACGCTTCACCTCACCGAACTGCCGCTGGAATTCCGCGTCCTCCGCGTATTCTTCCAGCCTGCGCAACTGCTCCAGGTCGCATATCCACTCTTCGCCAATGGTCTTGCAGAGCAAACGCGCCAGCGGAGGATTCGCCTTCATCAGCCAGCGTCGCGGAGCCACGCCATTCGTCTTGTTGCTGAATTTATCCGGCCACAACCGCACCAGTTCCGGCACCAGCGTCGTCTTGATCAATTCGCTATGCAGTTGTGAGACGCCGTTCACCGCGTGCGATCCCACCATCGCCAGGTGGGCCATGCGCACGTTCTTCTCATGACCTTCTTCGATGATCGACATCCGCCGCAACTTCTCCGCATCCACCCACGAATACGCCGTCAGCCCCTTCAGAAACTTGTCATTGATCCCGTAGATGATCTGCATGTGACGCGGAAGCACGTGCTCCATCAGCGAAACATTCCATCGTTCCAGCGCCTCCGGCAGCAGCGTGTGATTCGTATACGCAAGCGTTTTTCGCGTGATGTCCCAAGCATGTTCCCACTCGTACTTATGGTCATCGATCAGGATGCGCATCAACTCGGAAACTGCCAGCGCCGGATGCGTATCGTTCATCTGGATCGCGATTTTTTCCGGGAACGCTTCGAAGTCTTTATGCGTCGCCAGGTACTTGCGCACGATGTCGCCCATCGCGCATGCGACCAGAAAATATTCCTGCACCAGTCGCAGCTCTTTGCCCGACACCGCCGAGTCCGACGGATACAGCACGCGCGAGATATTTTCCGACGCGATCTTCTGTTCCACTGCGCGGATGTAATCGCCGCGATTAAAAATCTCTATATCGAAATCTTCCGACGAGCGCGCCGAGAACAGCCGCAGATAATTTACCGTCGTGCCGTTATATCCGGCCACTGGCATGTCGCTTGGCACGCCGACCACAACTTTGTAATCCAGCCATTCCTGCCTGTAGCTCTCCACCGCGTCGCGCGCATGTTCCGTGCGACCGTACAGCGGGATCACGATCGCCTGTTCCGGACGCTGTATCTGGAACGGTGTTCCCTTCGCTTTCCACTGGTCAGGTTTTTCCCTCTGGAAGCCGGCAAAGATTTCCTGCTTGAACAATCCGTACTCGTAATCGATACCGTATCCATAACCCGGCATGCCCAGCGTCGCCAGCGATTCCAAAAAGCACGCCGCCAGTCTTCCCAGTCCGCCATTGCCAAGTCCCGCGTCTGGCTCGGCGTCCAACACGTCGTCCAGTTTCACGTTCATGCCCGCCAGCACTTCTCTCGTCAACTCCGTCAGCCGCAGATTGCTCAGCGTATCGCCCAGCAATCGGCCCATCAGGAATTCCATCGAGAGATAGTAGAGCCGTTTGGCATCCACTTTTTCGTAGCGATGCTCGGTGTCCAGCATGTGGTCCACCAATTGGTCGCGCGCCGCCAGACCAACGGGCAGCAGCAGTTCCGCGGCAGTCAGATTGCTTTCATCGCGAACAAGCGTGTAGCGCACGTGTCCAAGAATGGCTTCGCGGAGCAATTCAGCAGGCCTAAGCTGGTTAAGTAAATTGGGGACTGACATAATTCTGTATTGGCCTGCCTGTGTGGGGATCTCTTTCCGCATCGTTCCTACGCGAAAAAAATTACTGTGTCCACCCCTGGGCATCGAAATTGCCGACTGACTGCGCCTATTGTATCCGAATGCCTACGCTTGTCATGGCGCCTCCATCATGCTGACAAGCGCGTAAATCCAAGATTCCCTTGTATAGCAGAACGCATAGCAGAAACGTCTAGCAGAAACCACTCGCCTCAACGATGCGGTACTCACCTGAATTCATCGGCATTTAACCGTAATCCTTGCGCGCCATGTTTCAATCCTCCTCGCAGGGCCCGGCACTCTGGAATCGCCCCCCTCTTCTGTCCGTTTCGGGTAATTACTTCTTAGTAACCATTGTTGCTGAAATAGGGGTTCTCCCCGAGATACCTTTTTTGCTCTTGTCAACCACACTAAAGAGGGGCTCTACTGCAGCGAACTCGGTGCAAACAAACGAGATTTCTGTGGTTTTCTCCTTTTTCAGAGTTGCCGAACGTGTTCTAATCAATGTGCGAATCCTTTTAGAAATTTCACCGTTTCCCAAGCTTCGCACACTTGTTTTTTGAGTCCGTCCATCCAGTGAAATCGCTGGATGAAAGTTACATTCCTTAAGAACGGCAAACTGTTGAGCGATGGTCTGCGCGCGTGTGCAGGGCACGCGCGATGTAAGGAAACTTCAGGAGAGCGACAAATGAATAACTTCAGCAGTAAAAGCCTCATGCGACTGTTATTGGTTGTGCTTGTTTGCATGACCATGACTTTAGTCGCCGTGGCACAGTCCACCACCGACGGTGCGATTAGCGGCACAGTCGCGGACGTTCAAGGCGCGGTTGTGCCTAACGCTTCCGTTACCGTACGCAACATCGGAACCAACGCACAACAGACCGTAACCACGGATGGATCGGGATACTTCCACGTCCTCCACTTACAGCCCGCCGCTTATGAAGTCACGGCTGGCCAAAAAGGTTTCGCATCTTTCAAAGCTACCAATGTGGTCGTCAATGTTGGTTCGACGACCGAACTGTCACCCCGCTTGAGCCCCGCGGGCTCAGCAGAAGTAGTCGAAGTCGTCGGACAGACACCGCAGATCAACACTACGTCCGCAGAATTCGCGACGGGCGTGGATGAAACCCAGATCAAGAACCTGCCTATCAACGGCGGTCGCTGGTCTAACTTCGTTCTCCTTACCCCGGCAGTCGTTAGCGATTCCAACGGATTCGGACTCGTC
>JBBRZF010000104.1:0-12229 GCA_038236965.1 Terriglobales bacterium
CGACGGCCATGGCGCAGACCCCGGCGGGGGGCGATAGCGTTCGGAGCGCAGCCCAAACAACGATTGAATACACGCTTCCGCCCGAAAAGCTGGAGAAGGCACGCGCGATCTATCACATCGAGTTGCTGTACGCGCTGGGTGTGACGCTATACGGATTGCTGCTTACGTACCTGGTGCTGCGGTGGAAGCTGGCGGCACGCTGGCGCGATGTGGCGGAGAAGGTGACGGGCAGCCGTGTGCGGCAAGGGTTGTTGGTCATCCCCTTTTTCGTTGCGCTGATGTTTGTGGCGGAGATGCCGTGGCGAATCTACATCCATACGGTTTCCGTGCAGTACGGATTCTCGGTGCAAAGCTGGGGCGGGTGGGTGCTGGACAGGCTGAAGGATTTCGGCGGCGAGATATTCATCTCCACCCTGCTTGGCAGCATCCTTTACGCAACCATGCGGCGGAGTCCGCGACGCTGGTGGCTGTACTTCTGGTTTGCCTCGATTCCCATCATCCTGTTCACGCTGCTCATCAAGCCGATGGTGATTGACCCGATGTACAACAAGTTCACGCCGCTGGAGCAGGTGAATCCGCAACTGGTCGCGCAGTTGGAGAAAGTGGTGCAGCGCGGCGGGCTGACGATTCCGGAGGAGCGGATGTTCGAGATGAAGGCCAGCGAGAAGACGACGCTGATCAACGCGTACGTGACGGGCCTGGGCGCAAGCAAACGCGTGGTCGTTTGGGACACGGCGATACAGAAGCTCTCGACCCAGGAGATCATGCTGGTCTTCGGACACGAGATGGGGCACTACGTCCTGGGGCACGTGCTGCGCGGAACGGCGATGGGCATCATGGGTACGCTGTTCCTCTTCCTCTTATTAAAGATAGTGAGCGAATTCGCGGCCGCGCGGTGGGGAGAGCGCTGGGGAATTCGGGAGCTGAGCGATTGGGCGTCGGTGCCGCTGATATCGCTGGTGCTGACGTTGCTGATGGTGGGCGGAACGCCGATAGGGAATTACTTCAGCCGGCAGATGGAACATGACGCGGACATTTACGGGGTGGAGGTCACGCATGGTCTCATCGCCGATGAAAAGCAGGTTGCGGCGCATTCCTTCCAGGTGCTGGGCGAGAACGGACTTGATTATCCGTACGTGGGCCGCACGGTGGAGTTTCTGTTGTGGACGCATCCCGCGATTCGCGACCGAGTGCGCTTTGTGCAGGAATACGACCCGTGGAGTGAGGGTAGGGCGACGAAGTTCGTGAAGTAAGAGCAGGTTTTTGCGCGAGCGTGGCTGATGACGAGCGGACCTTCTTCCGCAGACTTTTTGCGGGCTCCGATGTGACGGGGAAGACGATGGTGTCTCGCTGTTCCGCCCATCTACTTAGTGAATTTCCAGAGGTCCTGGGTGCCCTTTGCGGTTCCGGCGAAGTTGTCGATCTGTGAGCGCACTCTCGCCCGACGGCAAGCGACTGCTGGTGAACCGCGCGGAAGAGAGCGGTCCGGCGCCGTTGAACCTGGGGGTGAACTGGACAGCGGAGTTGAAGAAGAAATAGGGGAATTGTTTTTGGAGCGATCAAGAAACCCCGCTGGTTAGCGGGGTTTTTATGATTGCTGGAGCCGACGACCGGAATTGAACCGGTGACCTGTCGATTACGAATCGACTGCTCTACCAGCTGAGCTACGTCGGCGTCTGAAGTTCATTTTAATGGGAACTGCGCATTCCGTAAAGCGAAGCGAGTTCGAAGGCAAAAGCTTGAACCACGAAGGAGACAACGTTTCACGAAGGGAGCACAGCGTTTCACGAAGGTTTTCGCTCTCTGTCTCTCCGAACTCATCTTTAACCTCTGTAGCCGATACATTATCCACCCACGTCATAATCCTTCGTGGCCCTTTGTGGTTGGGTCTTCTGCTCGTGTGCAACTCTGTTATTTCAGGCGAGTTATCCACAAGAAGTTCTACATTCTTCTTGCGCAAGAAGGCCGCCTGAAGCCATAATCCAATCTGCAACGCCCTGCAAGATTAAACAGTGAACCGATTCAATCGAGCGGACGTACTGCGGATTCTACATATCACGCCGAAACAGCTTTCCGGCTGGCAGCGCGCCGGACTGGTTTCGGACGCTGAATCGTTCTCTTTTTTCGATCTCATCCAGCTCAAAAAAGTCCGTGACCTGCGTGCCGACAAGGTGCGTCCGGCCGCTATTCGCGAATCGCTGGAAGCGATGCAGCGCCAGGTGAGCGGCATGGACAACCCGTTGCTGGAAGCCACCGCGCATGCCTGCGGATCGCGCGTCACTTTCCGTCACCAAGGGCGCACGGTTGACCCGATCGACGGACAGTTCATGATGGACTTCGAGCAGTCGGGCACGCTGCTGCAGGCGAATGCTCGCAACGTGAAGCCGATCATTCAGATCAACACGGCGACGGAGTTGTTCCAGCGCGGCGTAGCCCTGGAAGACGACCCGACGACGCAGAAGGAAGCGATCGCAATCTACCGGCGCGTGCTGGAATTGGACCCGAACTTCGCGGCGGCGCACATCAACCTGGGAACGCTGCATTACTCCGCGGGCGAGTACGCCGCGTCGGAGCGGCATTATCGCAAGGCCATCGAGTGCGACGCTCGCTACGCGCTGGCGTACTTCGACCTGGGAAACGTGCTGGATGAAACGAACCGCCTGAGCGAGGCAATACGGTCCTACGAGACGGCTTTGCAACTGGCACCGACCTACGGAGACGCGCACTACAATCTGGCCCTCGCGTACGAAAAGCTGAAGCAGCCGCGCAAAGCTCTGCAACACTGGCGCGCTTACGTCCGGCTGGATGCGAACGGTCCGTGGACGGTACATGCCAAGAACCAGATCAAGAAGATCGCAGCGGCAGAGACCCTGAAGATCGTCTATCGGCGAACGACACAGAGTAGCTGAACGCCGACTTCGCTCGTGCTGGCGGGAACTTCCGTCCTTAAACCCGCCGCATAATGTTAAAATCACCAGTTTCCATCTTGTATTCCGAAGGAACTCTTATGTCCGAAGCAGCAGCAAAGGCCGCCATGGCAATGCCCCTGGTTTCACTTAGCGATGACGAACAGCTTTTCCGCGACAGCGTACGACAGTTCGCCGAAGAAGCAATACGGCCCAAGGTCCACGAGATGGATGAAAAGGCGGTTTTCGATCACGGCATCATCGACCAGTTTTTCCAGCTCGGACTGATGGGCATCGAGATACCGGAAGAGTACGGCGGCGGTGGCGGAACGTTTTTCGAAGCCATCCTGGCCGTAGAAGAGCTTTCCAAGGTTGACGCCTCGGCGGGCGTGATCGTGGATGTGCAGAACACGCTTTGCAACAATGCGTTGATCCGTTGGGGAACTCCCGAGCAGAAGAAGAAATACCTGACCAAGCAAGCCACTGAATGGGTGGGCGCGTATGCGTTGAGCGAGGCGGCCAGCGGCTCGGACGCTTTTGCGCTGCAGACGAAAGCGGAGTTGAAGGGCAACGATTATGTCCTTAACGGCCGCAAGCTCTGGATAACGAACGGCAAGGAAGCCAGCCTGTTCATCATGATCGCGAATGTCGATCCGAGCGCGGGATACAAGGGCATCACGGCATTCCTGGTTGAGAAAGATATGCCGGGCTTGACCGTTGGCAAGAAGGAAGACAAACTCGGCATCCGCGCATCGAGCACCTGCGAACTCATTCTGGAAGATTGCATCGTGCCGAAAGAAAATGTTCTTGGCGAAGTTGGAAAAGGCTACAAGATCGCCATCGAGACCTTGAACGAAGGAAGAATCGGAATCGGCGCGCAGATGCTTGGCGTTGCGGAAGGCGCATGGCAGTACGCGATGAAGTATGCGCAAGAACGCAAACAGTTCGGCAAGGCGATCTCCGAGTTCCAGGGGGTCCAGTTCCAACTGGCGCAGATGGCGACCGAGATCGAAGCGGCGAAGATGATGGTCTATAACGCGGCGCGGATGAAGGACGCAGGCATGAACTTTGTGAAGGAAGCTGCGATGACCAAGCTGTTCGCGTCGCAGGTGGCCGAGCGCGTGACTTCGCTGTGCGTGGAGATCTACGGGGGATACGGCTTCACAAAGGATTATCCGGTAGAGAAGTACTGGCGCGATTCGAAGATCGGCAAGATCTACGAAGGCACTTCCAATATGCAGCTTGCGACCATCGCCAAGCTGGTGGTGAAGTAAGAAAGTATGAGGCGCCCATTCCGCCACCGCGCGGAATGGGCTTTTACATTATGGAGAACACCAATCGCCGCAGGTTCGAACGCCTTGCAATCCCGGAGCATGCTGTTGCCGTGGATGAGAACGGACGCCAGCTGGGACGAGTGAAAGAAGCCGGTGGTGGTGGCATGACCGTCTACCCCGAGAACGTGGAAATATTGTCCGAGTTTGCGCTTGGCCAGCAGATGCGCGTCACCATCGTGGAGCCGCAATCGGGCACGGCGACGGTTATGGACGTCGAAGTAAAACATGTGGGCACGGAGAGCGTCGGCATGGAGTTCGTAACCCTGCGTCAATAGCTGAAAGGGCGATCTTAGGCTGTGGGAGTACCTTGCCGCGGCCTTACCTTTCAGCTAAACTGCTGAAACCAAGAACATTGGTGCCCCCGGCAGTTTTCTGGAGAACACAAGCAGTGGCAGCCAACAACGAGCGGGACTTCCATGTCCTCGGGACCGTACATTCGTTTTACCTTGAACTTTTACGAAAGAGTTTGGGATACGACGTTCCGGTGCCTTCCGGGTTAGAGGACTTGTGCGCGAACGCCGCCGTGGACAACGAGCAGACGACTGCGCTGCTGCATCAGTGGCTCAACCTGCTGGACCTGGCGATAAGCCCTCCCATGGTGCGGGACACACTGCAAGCCTCGCTGAGCCATGAGACAGCCGAGGCGCTGCTCTGTTACTTCACGCACAAATCCGCTACGTCAGACAGCGACCGCGACAAGACCGATTTCACGGTGACGTTTCTTTATCGCCATCCACGGATCCCGGGCGCTTGGGATGTCCGCGTTGAACTTGACCAGGCTTCTGCTTTTGAACAGGCAGTGATGGCGGTCATCGGCGAAGACGCATGCTTCGCTTTGCCGCAGGAACATAGCCAACTGGTGCGCGAGTTCGACTACATACGCGAAGAGGTGGAAGACTTCCAGACCTTTGACGCCATGATGGATGCCGGCGTGGTGCAGCGCGTACGCGACATCAAGCAATCGCTGGGAAGATCCTTCTACCACCCGCACGTGCTGGGGACGGTGGCATTGCACAACGATTTCTTTCGGGAACGCTTCGACGAACTTTTCCATGCAGCCGCGCGCGAGATCAAAATGTTTGCCGCGAAGGTACAGCAGGACGGCGCCAGTAGCATGAGTCGCGTTCACGGCGACGTGCTGGTGAAGCAGTTGAACGACCTGGAAGAGAGCAAGATATTCAACACCGATTACGGCAAAGCTCAGGACCAGATGAGGGAGCTTTCGAAATTGAAGAAGGCGGTGGATACGCGGAAGACTCCTACGGGGCCGCCGCGTGCGAACTATGCGGCGCTGCCGCCTCCGCCTCCATCCCGTACTGCGCCCTCGGACCATGCGATGATCGCGGCGGCGGCGAGGGCCAACTCTTCCGACCCGGGCGCGCGCCCGCTGCCGATGGGCATCGACATCTCCGGGCCGATGGAAGAAGCGAAATTGCGCACGATGAAGGACACGATCCGCAACTTTGTGCGCGCGGCCGAAGCAAAGGCCGCACAAGTGGTTCCACTAAGACATGGCAACCTAGTACTGACGCAACCGGAGGCGGACAGCTTCCGCGGAGCCTTTGCGGACGAGGTTAGTTTCCGCGGCGACTGCGTGCGGGTGTACGTGGAGAACGTTGCCGTTGGGGCGCGTATAGCGGCGGAGTTGGCGGAGTACTCGAGGAAAGCAAGTTCCGCCTATCTATGGAAGCCGCATGCCGATTCCCTCACCATCCTGCTGGAGACGGCGAACCGAGCGGTGGCGCGATCGCAGCAGGTGACAGAGGTGGCGCAGCAACGCGGATTGGCGGAGAAGGTGGCGCAGTTGAAGGCTTCGTCGCAAAAGGTCTGCGACCTGATGGGCAAAGTTGTGACCGCGCTGCAGTCGGTGGACTCGCGAACGCAGAACGCCCAGTAACATCGCAACGCTCCAGCGGCATCTAATGAGCGGGAGCTCCCGTGTTCCTTCCGGCACGAATCGGACTGGCGCTGATTTTGTGCGCCAATGGCCTCGGCGCAATCGCTACAATGCCATCTCAGCACCGGTTCGGATCACAGTGACGAAGAACTAAGCGACTTACTGCGTGCGATAACGTGACTGCGCCCGGAGGCGAACGCCTTTTTCCGTGCTGAGCAATTGCACGGAGTGCTTATGCAATCCGGCCATTGCTGGAACGGAGTAGCTGGCGCGGAACTGTTGGCGCATCTCTTCGGAGACCTGGGCCATGGCGTGCGGAAGTTTCTTCTCGCGGGTGGCGTCGAGCACGCGACCGCCAGTTGCACGGGCCAAAGTTTCCAGCACCTCCTTGCCTTCCCAATGCCACGAGACGCCGAGAAACATGGGATAGACGCGCATGTCGGAAAGCGCGGAGGCTTCCGCTGCGTCGCGCAACGAGTGTGTGCTGAAGTTGTCTTCGCCATCCGAGATGAGCATCAGGATATTGCGATGTTTGGAATCTGCTTGCGGAGTGCGACAGAGTTCGACCACGGCGTCGAAGATCGCGGTGTGCTGACTGTGGACTTCGGCGAGTGGGATTGCGAAGGGGCGCTGCTCGGCGGCGCTCCATGTGCCGGCCTGGCGAAGCGTTTCGTCGAACTCCCAAACTTCGAGGATGTCCCTTTTGCGGTCGAATTCATTGGCGATGACGGTGGTGAGCAGTTTCAATTCGCGTTCCTGACGCGGGCCGATAGAGCCGCTGCGATCCACCAGGATGAGGAGACGCAAGGGGAGATTGCTTTCGCGCTCGACACGGCTGATACGGGTGATGAGCATCCCGTTGTCCACCACCTGCATGCTGCGGGCATCGACGGTGGCGAGCAGATCTCCATGGGAGGATTCGGCGAGAAAGGGAATCGAAACATGAGCGTCGGCCGAGGCGGCGAGTTCCTCGGGTTGCGCGGGTAGCGCGATGAACAGGAGCGCGGCGCAAAATACGCGCAGCCAATCAGTGGGAAGCCATGGTGTGCGCAGTTGGCGACGAGTTTCCATATGGCGTCGATGCCTTCGCCCGGAAGCGAACGCTAACCTCTGATGAGTAAAACGGCAGGCGGCTTCGAGACCTTGAGTGTCTTTGTGAGGATCGTGGGCGGATGATGAGAAGGCGATTCCAGTTTGGAACATCACCACGGGGAAAGGGCGCAATGTACGTCCAGACGTGCTTCTGGTCACAGACTGCAAGGTCGAAGCCATGAGAAAGTGGCTCTAGTTCGCAGTCGAAGGACGTGTGAAACCCATGAATAGAGCCGACGTAGCAGACACTTTCAAATACGGACGCAAGTTGGTGAATGCAGGTGTGGATGGAATCCGCACAGGGCAACCTGGTGCTCTGGATGGCCGACCGCTGTCGTGCGTCGTGTCGGAGACAGCCGCTGGCGCGGCAACCCTTGCTGCGGCAGGAGCCTGCGTGGCGCTGCTGGGTTCCTACCTGATGCGACGTCGCGGTCGTGCGGCAAATCCGTTCGCATACGCAGCAGTCGGCATGGCGGTGGGGCTGTTCGCCGGGGCGAGTTGGAAATCGCGCAAGGTCGCGTCGAGCCTGGCGCACTCAGCACTGAAGCAAATGCACAAAGCAAGCGACGAGCATTGGCTGGAAAGACATCCGATCGACTACGCGTAGATCGGCGAAGAACTTTGCATCACAGAAAACGATGGCCTCGCGAGATGCGGGGCCATTTTTAGCGCTGGTAAGGAAAGTAAATGGTAGGAGCGGTAGGACTCGAACCTACGACCCTCTGCTTAGAAGGCAGATGCTCTATCCACCTGAGCTACGCTCCCACGATACCGGCAGATGCTCTCTTGGGAGGCGGTCGGCCGATGCTCTATTCTAGCGGAGTTCGCCGTGATTTTTGAGGCAATCTTCTACTCTCGTTCGCGGCGTGTCTCGGCGGTCAACTGGAGGATGGCGTTCTGTACCAGTACGAGGCCGATGCCCCAACGCTGGCGCGCTTCTTCTTCGTCATCGCCATATCCGAAAAGATAAAAAGTCAGGTAGAAGCCGTCGCGTCCTTCGTCGAGGCCTTCGCCTGCGGGGGTGTGGAAGTAGCAGCGGCGGACGATGAATTCGGCGGCGACGGAGATTTGCGGCGCCTTGTTCAGCATCTCGGCGAGGCGTCGGGCGATGCGTTGGTGACGGGAGAAGTCGAAGCGCTGCTCGCCCGCGTTGTCATCGAACAGGAGGTCGATGTAGGAGCAGAACTTCATGGCCGCGCCGTAGATCTCTTCTTCTTCGTTCAGTTCGGCCTCGGTCCAGACATCGCATTTTGCGGTGAGGAATGCGGCGCCCGGGGAGTTCACTACGGCTAGGAATTCTCCGAGCTCGCGATACTGGGTGGCTTCGTCCACGTAGAGCAACAGTTCGGGCTGCGACTTAAGGTCGAAGTAGCACAGGCGTTCGTCGTCCGACGTCCAGGGAAATTCCAGCGCTGCATCGTCGGCCCCGAGTTCGACGGAGAAGTCCGCATCCATAAGCGAGATGATGCCAGAGCACGATGGCTTGAGTCGAATAAATGTTTTGAGGGTTATTGCCGCGCGAGCACGTCGGCGAAGAATGCGATGAGCTTATGTTCCGCCCAGCGTCCGTCGTCGCCATTGGGCTCGGCGAGGAAGGCGCAGTGTCCGCCGTGGGTGGTACTCACGTATTTGATATGCGGATTGGCGGCGAGTTTCGTCTCCGTCTGGGGGGAGATGATGATGAAGGGATCGTCCTGCGAATGGATGATGATGGTTGGAAGGGCGATACGATCGATGACGCGCGAGGCGCTGGCCTTGGTGTAGTAATCTTCCGCGCCGTCGAAGCCCATGTAGCGAGCGGTGATGAGTTCATCGAAGTCGCGTATGCTGCGGATGGTTCGCAGGTCTGAGAGGTCGAAGCGTCCGGGAAAGAGTTCGGCCTTGCGACGCAAGCGACGGCGCAATCCGCGCAGGAACTTCCATTCGTAAATACGATTCTGCGGATGGTGGATCATGTCGGCTGAGATGGAGAGATCGCAGGCGGGCGAAACTCCGGCGGCGGCCACGATCTGCGGCGGCGCATCCGTGCCCCATTCGCCTACGCACTTCAACACCTGGTTGCCACCCATGGAAAAGCCGACGAGCGCGACACGCTCGAGGCGTTCGTCGCGGATGAGAGCTTCGACGACGGCGCGAATGTCTCCCGAGAGGCCGGAGTGGTAGAGCGTTGGCGCAAGTTTCTCGGTGCCGCCGCAATTGCGTATGTTCATGCGGACGACGTTCCATCCCTGGGACCACGCCTTGCTGCCGGTGCCGACCACATACTGCGAACTGCTGGAGCCCTCGAGTCCGTGGACGATGACCAGCGTGAGACGCGAGGCGCGCTCGGCCTGCCAATGGCAATGGCAAAGGACTTGGACGTCTAGTTCGGTCTGGAAGAGGCGTTCTTCGGGCGGGGGAAGCAGGCTGCGGCGCGGCAGGAAGTTTCCTGCCAGCGTCTGGGCGTGCGGTCCGCGAAAGCGCCGGCGGGGGACAAAAATCTCTTCGTGCGATTCGGGGCTCAGGCTCATCGGTTTCTAACTATAATGATGTTGTAATCCAGCTTTGGTTGCGTCAATTGTTGCGCATGGCCAAGGCGGAGAACCGGAGTCGTAATCCATGCCTATTTTCGAATACATCTGCAAAGACTGTGGCAAGCAATTTGAAGCGGTCCTCATTGGCGATCATAAGGCCGAGTGTCCCGGATGCAAGGGGCAACAGCTAGAGCAACAGCTTTCCACTTTTGCGGTGAATACAAAAGGCTCGAGCAGTTCGCGTCCGACCGCGCCCTGCGGCATGCCCGGAGGCGGTTGCGGCGGCGGAGGCTGCGGCTTCAACAACTAGTTCCCCTTGGCGAATGGCGCGACCGCTAGGCTCGCGCGAAATCGATGAACCCGCGCTGCACATCCGTCTTCACCAACTTGACCCGAAGTTTGTCTCCGACATCGAGTCCCACTTGTCCGTGGGCGAGCATTCCTTCGACGGTGGGATGCGAGACGCGCACAAAGGTCCCCTTGTCGCTCGCTCCGGTGACCATGGCATCGAAAACTTCTCCGACGCGGCTGCTCATGGCGACGGCGGAAATACGCTTCGACATCTCGCGCTCTACCTTGCGCGCGGCATTCTCTTTCAATGTGCAATTGGCGGCGATGGTGGCTAGCTCGTCGTCGGAATAGGGAGCGGGTTTCTTGTCTAGCACGGCCTTGACCAGCCGCTGCGTGACGAGATCGGCAAAGCGACGGTTGGGCGCCGTCGAGTGGGTGTAGTCCTGCACGGCGAGACCGAAGTGTCCCTGTTCTGGATCGCCGGGACGTTCGAGAACGTACTCGCCGGGACCCATCAGCTTGATGACCGAGAGCGACAGGTCAGCAAAATGGTCGGGGTCGGCGGCTTTGCGTTTCAGCAGAAAATCGTTGAGTGCCTTGGAATCAGCTTCAGAAGGAAGCGTCTCTCCGAGCGCGGCGGCAAGTTCGACGATGCGACCCCAGCGGGCGGGCGTTTTAACAATGCGCCGGAGCGAGGAAACGTTTTCCAGCCTGCGCGCGACCACGCCGTTGGCGGCAATCATGAAATCTTCAATGAGCTCGGTGGCTTGATTCCGCTGCTGCTTTACGACGTCTACCACCTGTTCCCTCAGCATTACGGGACGCACTTCGATGGTCTCGATGTTAAGCGCGCCCTGGCGATAGCGTTCGGCGCGGAGTGCGTCGGCAATCTTGTCCTGGAGTTTCAACTGCGTTTGCAGATCGGCGGATGCGGCGACCTTGGCTGGCGCGGTTCCTCCGTCGAGCCATGCGCCGACGGCGTCATAAGTCAACTGCGCCTTGTTGCGCACCAGGGCACGGTAGATATCGCCAGCCTTCACTACGCCGTCGGCGGTGACAAGGACCTCGATGACGATGCTTAGTTTGTCCGCGTCCTCCAATAAGGAGGTTGCGCCGGTGGACAAGGCCTCGGGGATCATAGAGAAGTTGCGGACGCCAGTGTAGACGGTCGTCGTTTCGGTCTCCGCATGTTGGTCGATGGGCGAATCCTTTGGGACGAAGCTATCCACATCGGCGATGGCGATCATGAGCCTGGTGTCGCCGCCGGGCAGAGTTTCGGCCACTTCAAGCTGATCGAGATCGCGCGAGGTGTCGTTGTCGATGGAGGACCAGAGCAGGTTGCGAAGGTCGCGGACATCGCCGGCGGCAGCAATCTGCGGGGAGTGCGTCGTCAGTTGTGCAAGCTGTTGTTGAGCGGCGGCCGGAAAATCCGGCTCGAAGCCGTTCTGCAACATGGTTTGTCTTGCCGCGGCCTGGAGATCGAAGGGAAGAGCTTGATTTTGGCTCATGGTCTGTACCAAAGCGTACCACGGTGCAATATGCATCTACGGCAGGTTGGATGCAAAGCAGCTCTGGATTGGATTGAGAAAGTGAGGAAGGAAGGAATGGGGGTGGGTGGTGGGACTCGAACCCACGACAGCCGGTGCCACAGACCGGAGTTCTACCACTGAACTACACCCACCATGCTCCATCGCCTAACTGCGACGACAACTGATTATATCAAAGGAGAGAGGCTCCGTAGCGCGGGCTTGCGGTGGAAACAAAAAAAGGAGCCCGGCGGGGGTGTAGTGCCGGGCTCTCCGGAGTTGAATCTACCGCTATTCGTAACCAGAGAGTTGCTCCGCTCCGCTGGATAACGAAGACTGTTACTGACTATTAAGCTCTGCCCACTCCCATGTAGTTGAAGCCCATGCTGCGGAGGCGTTCGCCGTCGAGCAGGTTCTTCGTGTCCACGATGATGGGGCGGCGCAATAATCTTTTTACGCGCTCGAAATCGAGTGCGCGGAATTCCGGCACGGCGCGGTCGAAGTCTTCGACGTGTTTCTTCTCTGGCCGGCCACCACTCAATCGCAGGGTAAGCTGGTCTTTCGAGCCACCGCGAGCAACATGCGACAGCCTTTCCAACAAGCAATCAGCATCAGCCACGCTGGGACGGACGCCGATCCGATGGAGCGATTGCGAAAGCTCGTCGACCCA
>JBBRZF010000105.1:0-12220 GCA_038236965.1 Terriglobales bacterium
CGATGAAGGCCGGCGTTCTGGAGAAGGACCTGCTAAACCAGATCAAGCCGTTCCTCGAAGGCATCAAGCCGATGAAGGCAGTCTTCGACAAGAATTACGTGAAGCTGCTCGACGGTCCTAACGTAAAGACGGGCGCAAACAAGTTCGAACTAGCCCAGCAACTGCGCGAAGACATCCGCAACTTCAAGAAGACGCATAATCTTGAACGCGTCGTGATGATCTGGTGCGCTTCCACGGAATCGTTCATCACCCAGAGCGCAAGTCACCAGAGCGTGGAAGCTTTCGAGAAGGGGATGCGCGAAAACGATCCCAACATCGCGCCTTCCATGATCTACGCCTATGCGGCCTTGAGCGAAGGCATCGGCTTTGCCAACGGCGCGCCGAACCTCACGGTCGATATTCCGGCGATGCTCGAACTGTCGCGCAAGAACAATGCTCCCATCTGCGGCAAAGACTACAAGACCGGCCAGACGTTGATGAAGACCATCCTGGCACCGGGCTTTAAAGCTCGCATGTTGGGAATGAGCGGCTGGTTCTCGACCAACATCCTCGGCAACCGCGACGGCGAAGTCCTGGAAGATCCGGGCTCGTTCAAGACGAAGGAAGAATCGAAGCTCAGCGTGCTGGAACATATCCTGCAGCCGGAACTTTATCCGGAACTCTACGGGAACATCTTCCATCGCGTGCGCATCAACTACTATCCGCCGCGCGGCGATAACAAGGAAGGCTGGGACAACATCGACATCTTCGGATGGCTGGGTTACCCCATGCAGATCAAGGTCGACTTCCTTTGCCGCGATTCCATCCTTGCAGCTCCCATCGTGCTCGACGTCGTCCTGTTCATGGACCTGGCGCAGCGTACGGAAGAGTTGAAGGGAATCGGAATCCAGGAGTGGTTGAGCTTCTACTTCAAGTCGCCAATGACGAAGCCGGGGCTCTATCCCGAGCACGACTTGTTCATCCAGTTGATCAAGCTGAAGAACACGTTGCGCCATCTGAGAGGCGAAGAACTCATCACGCATCTCGGACTTGAGTACTACGACTGAGAACGATTGCGGATCGGGTGATTTCGATTCGGGTGAATCTGGGACGCGGCGAAAGTCGCGTCCCTTTTCGTTTGGAAAGTTAGGGCACCCGATGGGTCGATTTGGCATCCTAGCGGGAGTGAAATCCGTTCGGTTATCTCCCCTCGTTATTCTCTGCCTTGCTGTTGCCCCGCTCATTCTGCTTGCCACTTCAGGGACGTTTCGCGGGACATTGATCGACCCGCCTTCGGGCGACAACTTCGGCAAAGTGGTCTACGTAAAGGCGCGCAACGGGATGGTGCGCAAGGTGGACATATCGGGGGCAGTGGTCGTCTACGAAGGCTCGGTGCCGCAAGCCAAACGGGAGGCGAGGCCCTCCACGGCACTGAAGTCGGGCGTCGAGGTGCGAGTAACGGCCGAGCAGGGCGAAACCGGTGATTGGAAGGCCACGCAGGTCGAAATCGTAGGCCCGGAAGAAGAACACAAGCCGGTAGAGCGCGAAAGACCCTCACGCTTGAGCGACGACAGAGCTGTGACCTAGAGCCGGGAAACAATAAAACGCGACTTTGGAAGGCGTCCTGTGTTCTAAATCTCAGGACGGGAAAGATTCCCGCAATCCCTTGCGTCCTAAGGACCTAAGCGGGAATCAAAGAAGAAGTATCTGCCGATGCGGATATAATGCCTTCATCCAGAGGGTGCTCGGCCAGGAGTTTCACCATGAAGATTCGAGCCAGTTTAGCCGCGACTGCGCTGTTGTTTTCCACCATCGCTCCTTATGCGCTGGCGCAAGACAAGACGCCAACCGACACCTCCAAGCCAGCAACCACATCTGCCACGCCAGCCGTGGTGGAGCCGCAGAATCCCGATCCCAAGGTAAAAGCAGGTTCCAAGGACGATGTGGAATCCATCGGCAACCGCGACGTTGGCAACAAGGGCAGCAAGGGGCTGGGGAACTGGTACTCCATCGAAAAAGAGATTGCGATGGGCAAGCAATACTCGCAGCAGGTGGAAGCGAGTGTGAAGCTCATACAGGACCCGGTCATCACCGAGTACGTGAATCGCGTTGGACAGAACCTGGTCCGCAATTCCGATGCTCGCGTACCGTTCACCATCAAGGTCATCGACTCGGATGAAGTGAACGCGATGGCGCTTCCGGGCGGATTCTTTTACGTCAACAGCGGACTGATCCTTGCCGCAGACGAAGAAGCAGAACTTGCCGGGGTGATGGCGCACGAGATCGCGCACGTCGCGGCTCGCCACGCCACCCGCCAGATGACACGCAGCCAGTGGGCCAACATCGGCTCGCTGCCGCTCATCTTCGTTGGCGGCGGCTTGGGATACGCACTGCGCACGGCAGCCGGCTTCGGACTGCCAATGACCTTCCTGCAGTTTTCCCGCGGATTCGAAGCAGAAGCCGATTATCTAGGCGTGCAATATATGTATAAGAGCGGATACGATCCGCAAGCCTACGTAGCGTTCTTTGAAAAGATCCAGGCGAAGGAAAAGAAGAAACCGGGTTCGCTGTCCAAGGCATTTGCCACGCATCCGCAGACGCCGGACCGCATAGAACACTCCCAGGCAGAGATTGCGAAGATATTGCCTTCTCGCGAGCAATACATCGTGAGCACTTCGGAATTCGATTCCGTGAAGGCACGACTGGCTTCGCTGGAAAATCGGCGCAAGATCACCGACGAGAAGGATAACCGTCCTTCGCTGCGTCGCACCACGGCAGACAATACGAAGACGGACGACACCACCAAGAAGGATGATGATCGTCCTACGCTGAAACGTCGCGACTAGCACGCGCGTTTCTAGAAAGTTCTGGAAACCTGATGGCAGAACCGGCGGATCAACCGCCGGTTTTTTCTGCGCGCGAAAGGGAAGGCGCGGGTTACTTCTTCTGCGCCAGTGCGTGGCGCATCTTCATGGCGCTCAACTCCAGGCTATCCGCATACAGCAAGCGGAGCACGCTCTTCTGATTCTCGATGGTGCGTGACTGTTCCCTGATGAGCATGGCCATGAAGACGAACGCCGTCATAATCACGATCGCTGTGCCGTTGTGCTTCAACCATTTTGCTAATAGGGAAGGAGACATCGTAGGGATTAAGACTCCCGCGGAGACAGGAGAGTTGGCCGCTGCGGGCGCAAGATTCGAACAAAAAGAAAAGCGCGTTCCGTTATTTGGGAACGCACTTCGGGACTCAGAAAGTTTGGCCGGAATAACCCAGTGCTGTTCTTTCGTCGACGTGCTGCGCTATGCGGCCTTATGCCACGCATCGACGGCTTCTGCACGGATCGGTTGCGGGGCGGTTTCCACCGGAGCCGACGAGACCAGCTTCATCGCCTTCCAGTCGTATGGAAATTCCTTGCCGCAGTCGAGACAGACCACATACGTTCCCGTGACGCAGGCCGCAGGAGTACGGCGTTTCTCGGCACGCGCAGTAATGGGGAAGCTGTAATTCTTGTGCCAGCAACCGAACAACATGTCGAACAGATTGAAAATCATCTTTGACCACACCCCCTGAGACGGGTCGCCCACTACCCTGATCTCCCAAAGCCATCTAGCGGCTTCAGGAACTTAGATTCCGCGCAGAGCAAAAAGGTTAGTCACAGGAGTCACCTCAATCGCACTTAGAATGAGCTACATACAAGGCGGCTAGAATAATAGTCTGCGCATCGGGCAGCAATGGACGCGGCGCGCAACTCATTTCTGGCGATTGTCCTGAACTGTCTCCAGTCGCTGGATTTGCTGGTTGCCTTCGCTCCGCAACAGCGAATGCGCGGAAAGGCGGAGTTTGCGTGCGGGGGAATGCGACGGCCATGACTCGGCGTAAGTGCAACATATCCAAGCCAGTAGGGTTTGGAATTAGCAGAGCAGCCGGAGTTTGCGGGGATGGGACGGGAAGAGGGAGTTGGGCGTCGATTCCATCTTCGGGAATCAAGTGACTCACATCACAAGGAAGCGTGACCTTGGTAGTTGCTTCCCCGCGCCAGAGAGGCTAGAATTTGATATTGAAAATGATTTTCAACTTCAACTCCTTATGTGCAACCTAAGCGAACTGAAAGACGGCCAGGCAGCAATCATCGAAGAGATGAATCTTGAATCGCGTCTCGCCCATCGCCTTTATCATCTTGGACTCATTCCGGGCGTTCGTATACGCCCCATGATGCGCGGCCCCAAGGGGCGTCTGCGCGTCTATCATGTGGACGGCACCAACATCGCTTTGCGCCGCGAGACGACGGTCAACATCCTTGTCCGTCCGCTCAGTGCGGCGGCGGCCTCCGTCGGAGGCGACTGAGAAGTTAGATGGCGACCCTGGTATCGTCCTGCTGCACCAAGGACTCCCAACAATTCTCGTCTGAATTCCGGACAGTAGCGCTCGTCGGCCCCCCGAATTCTGGCAAGACCACGGTCTTCAATCGCCTGACCGGTCTGCGCCAAAAGGTCGCAAATTTCCCGGGCGTCACCGTTGAGCAGCATAGCGGTTCCATGAAACTGGAATCCGGGGACGAGATGCGCATCGTCGACCTGCCCGGCATCTACAGCCTGGTTCCGCATTCGGAAGACGAGCAGGTGACGCTGGACGTGCTCAGCGGCACCATGCCGGACATTCCCAAGCCGGACGCGATCATCCTGGTACTGGACTCTACGAATCTGACGCGCCACCTCATGCTGGCGGCTGAAGTACTGAAACTGCACATGCCCACGCTCATCCTGCTGAACATGGCGGACGCCTTGCGTGCCAATGGCGGCAGTGTGGATGTACTGGCGCTGGCTCGCGAACTGAAGGCTCCGGTCGCGTTGGTAAGCGGCAGCGAAAATGCAGGACTGCACGTGGTGGAGGAATTCTTCGCTGCGCAGCACTTGCCTGAAAATACGGAGGTACATCTGCCGGTGTTGCAAGACCCGCGCGGATGCCGCGAGTGGGCGACGACGGTTGGCAAGAAGGCTTCCTACAGCAGGCCTGCGACGCCGAAGTGGACCAAGCGACTGGACAGCGTCTTCCTGCATCGCTGGCTCGGCCCGGCAATCTTCACCGTGGTGGTCATCGGAGTATTTCAATCCATCTTCACCCTGGCGCAGCCTGTCACGGATTTGATGGAGACGGTGCTCACGGCGGGAGGCAAATGGATAGCCGCGCACATGGCACCCGGGATATTGCAGTCGCTCATCGTAGATGGTGCATGGAAAGGCGTCAGTTCGGTCGTCATCTTCCTGCCGCAGATCGTCATACTGTTTCTCGCCATCGGCATCCTTGAGGATTCCGGCTACCTGGCGCGCGCCGCTGTGATCGCGGACCGCAGCATGGCCCGGCTTGGCCTGAACGGAAAATCATTCATCCCGCTGCTTTCGGCATATGCGTGCGCGGTGCCAGCCATCATGGCGACGCGCACCATCGAGAACAAGCGCGACCGCATTGCCACCATCCTCATCGCTCCCTTCATGACGTGCTCGGCGCGACTGCCTGTGTACACCATGATCATCGCCGCCTTCATTCCCAACAAGCGCTTGCTTGGACCTCTGATGGGAACGCGCGCCGCGGTAATGCTCTCGCTTTATGTGGTTGGGTTCATGGCAGCGCTGGTCACCGCGCGCCTGCTGAAATCGTTTGTGCTGAAGAGCCAGTCTTCGCCGTTCGTGATGGAGTTGCCGTCGTATCGCATGCCCACCCTGCGTTCGCTGGGACTGCGCATCTACGACCGTTCGAAGGCGTTCCTGGTGCGCGCGGGAACGGTCATCCTCGCCGTGACCATCGTTGTGTGGGCGTTGACGCACCTGCCCGTCAAGAACGGGGAAGTGCCTCCGCTCGAGCAAAGCTATGCGGCCATGGCGGGACACGTCATCGAGCCAGCGATTGCGCCACTCGGCTTCAACTGGAAGATCGGCGTAGGGCTGGTAAGTTCCATTGTCGCCCGCGAGGTGATCGTGGGAACTCTGGGAACGCTTTACGGAGCTGATCCGGAAACGGAAGGCTTGAAGTTGCACGAGGCATTGCGCCGCGACCTGTCGTTCGGCGGGGCTATCGCGCTGGTATTGTTCTTCGCGCTGGCCATGCAATGCGTGTCTACGCTGGCGGTGGTGCGTCGCGAGACCAATAGCTGGCGCTGGCCGGCGTTGCAGTTCACCTACATGACGGTGCTGGCGTATACGTTTGCCTTGATAGCTTTCCAGTCGTTGAAGCACGTAGTGCGCTGACCGGATTCAGTCTTGGCGCTTCGCTCCAGCCGCAATAAGCATCTAGAACTTAAGAAAAGCTGAACCACGGGCCGGTGGAGGTTTGCGGCTGGATGGGAAGGCCTTTCGAAGGCATATTTAGTCTTTGGATCCTGCATGTATATATACTGGTAAAGCTGATGGTTGCGCGAGGTAAGGTGAGAACCCTATAATCGCTCACGCTGGCTATTAGCGAGAGCTTTGTGCGCTACTTAGTCAGCATTCTTGGGTTTCAGTCTTCAGCAGAATTTGTAATAACCTTGAGTGCACAGCATTTGGGGCCTTGGTCGCAGATTTCCTAGAGTTCTAAGGAGCTTACGAATGAAGAAGTCGCTAGTCGTTTTCATGCTTGCCTCCCTTGCGGCCTGTGTCGCACAGCAAGCAGCGCCGGGTGCAGCGCAGACCGGAGCAGCGCAGACCGGAGCACCGCAGCAGCAGGCCTCTGCGCCAGCCCAGAAGAAAGAAATCAAAGATCCCGCCGAATACAACGCTTACATTGCTGGCGTCCAGACTGCGGATCCGGCAGGAAAAGCAATGGCGATGGAATCGTTTCTCCAGACCTATCCGAACTCTGTCATGAAGGAAGATGGCACGGAACTGCTGATGAAGACTTATCAGCAGGCCAACAATCTTCCCAAAATGATGGAGACCGGACAGAAGCTGCTTCAGATTAATCCTAACAACCTGACGGCGCTGGCGTTGATGAGCTACGTCGGTCGCATGCAGTCACAGCAAGGCGGACCGCAAGGCCCGCAGCAGTTGCAGATGGCTGGCCAGTACGCGCAAAAGGGTCTCCAGGTATTGCCCACGGCCAACAAGCCGGAAGGCTACAAGGATGAAGACTGGGCGAAGATGAAGGAAAGCTTTACCACCATCTTCCACGGTTCGGCTGGCAACGCCGCCTATGTTGCGAAGGATTACGCCACCGCTCAGCAGGACCTGCTGGCCGCCGTGAAGGGAAATCCGAACAGCTTTATCGACGTCTATCAGCTTGCATTGTCGTATCTTGATCCCAAACCCCCCATGGTGGACGGACTGTTCTGGATAGCGCGCGCAGTGGCCCTGGCTCAGCAGCAGGCGCCGGCCGCCGTCTCTGCCATCTCCAAGTATGGCCAGAACAAGTACACGCGTTACCACGGCACTGAGCAGGGATTTACCGAGCTTCTACAGACGGCAACGACCAGCCAGATGATCCCGCAGGGCTTCATGGTTGCACCCGCTCCGTCGCCAGCAGACCAGGCCGCCGAGATGATCAAGAAAGAGCCCGTTGCGAAGATGGATTTCGGAACCTGGGAATTCATTCTTACCTCCGGCAACGCACAGGCTGCGCAGACAGTTTGGGACGGTATCAAGGGCAAGTCGCTTCAGATGGTCGGCAACGTCATCAGCGCGACTCCTACGAAGCTGGTGCTGGCTGCAACCGCAGACAACATCCAGACCAACACCCCTGAGATCGAATTGACCATGGCCGGCCCGATTCCGGCGAAGATCATGCCCAAGGTCGGAACCCAGATCACCTTCGGCGGTACGCCTGGCACTTACGATCCCAACCCGTTCCTGGTCCACATGACGGATGGCACGTTGCTGACGAAGGCGTCCGCAGCGGCTCCCGCCAAGAAGGCTCCGGTGAAGAAGGCTCCTGTAAAGAAGCGTCCGGCTAAGTAATCGAAAGAAACGCTAATCAGAAGGGCAGCCCTGACGGGTTGCCCTTTTTTTGTCTTGAGAAGTAGTTTCAGAGATACAGAGATGAGGAAGATTCACCACTGTGCTTGCGTTCTTGCTTTCGACGAGCATTCCGGACAAAAACGGTTTTCCTTCAGATCGATCCATTCCACCGCGTGCGAAGAGGCCATTACGCACTGGTAATCCTGGCAATGCCGCAGGTCGAGTGTGTGTCCCAACTCGTGAACGCACTCGGTAAGCAGGCGTTGTCCCAGCAGTTTGTGGTCGGCGGGAAGTCCGTAGAATTCCTGGCGCAGTCTGTAGCTGGATACCACCGAACAAGGTCCACCCATCTGCGCTTCTCCGAAAACGAAAGTTAGAATCGGGATGTAGAGATCAAGCGAACTGACTCCGAGGACGCGCCAGCTTCGTGCGGTGACGTAGCCCTGCATACGCGCAAGGATCTCGCTGGAGTGGAACTGGTCGCGCTCCGGGTGATAAGCGAACATGGGATCCAGCGCCGGATAGAGGGCCTGACATGGAATGCGGAACAGTTCGACCAGTTCGCGCTCCAACCATGACACCAGTTGCGTATCCACCTCGCCGATCGGCAGCAGATGGAGAACCTTGCTCATCGCGTCTCGATGGCCTGCTTGGACCAGCCATATTTCTTGAGTTTGTGGTGCAGGGTCACGCGGTCGATGCTCAGCACTTCCGCGGCGCGCGTCTGGTTGCCGCCACAATCGTCCAGCACCCGCAGGATGTGAGCGCGCTCCACTTCGTCCAGAGACTTGCCCTCGAGTCCGCTCATGGCCGCCGCGGCTTTGCTCTTCAGGGAGAAGTCCTGCTCGCGAATCTCCGGTTCCTGCGCCACCACCATCGCACGCTCTACCGCGTTTTCAAGCTCGCGCACATTGCCCGGCCACGGATACTGCTGCAACAGCGACATGGCTGCGGGCGCGACGCGCGTGATGCGCTTGTTCATCTCGCTGGAGAACTCGTTCACGAAATGATTCACCAGCAGAGGAATGTCTTCCTTGCGTTCGCGCAAGGGCGGCAGTTCGATATGAAAGACGTTCAACCTGTAGAACAAGTCGGGGCGAAACTTGCCCTCTTCGATCAGTTGCTCGAGGTTCTTGTTGGTGGCCGCCACGCAGCGGAAATCCACCTTTAACTGCTGGTTGCCGCCGACGCGCACGATCTCGCGTTCCTGCAGAACTCGGAGAAGGTCGGTCTGCGTCTTGAGCGAGATGTCGCCGATCTCGTCGAGAAATACGGTTCCGCCTTCGGCGATCTCGAACTTTCCCTTCTTGCGATATTGCGCTCCGGTGAATGCGCCCTTTTCGTGGCCGAAGAGTTCGCTCTCCAGCAGGGTCTCGGTGAGCGCGCCGCAATGAATGATCACCAGCGGATGGAAGCGTCGCTGGCTGGCGTGATGAACGGCTCGCGCCACCAGTTCTTTTCCCGTGCCGCTTTCGCCGGTGATGAGCACCGTCGCGTCCGTTGGCCCGACGGTTTCTATGGCCTCGAAGATGCGCTGCATCGCCGGACCTTGGCCGATGATGTCGCTGGGCCGCGTGGTCTCCGATACCTGCTCCTTCAGGCGAACGTTCTCGCGCTCGGTGTGCCGGTGCGCCAGTGCCTTGTTCACAAGGTGCGCGATCTCGTCCGGATCCAGCGGCTTGGTCACGTAGTCATAGGCGCCATTCTTCAGGGCCGCGACGGCCGTTTCCACCGACGCGTATCCGGTCATCATGATGACCAGCATGTCGGGATCAAGCTCGTGTATGCGGCGTTGCAGCTCGATGCCGTCGGTGCCACGCATTTTGATGTCGAGCAGCCCTACATCCCATCGGCGTTCCGCCAGCTTCAGCAGGGCATCGCTGGCACTCTCGGCCGTACCTACTTCGTAGCCCTCTTCATGAAACCATTTCCCCAGCGAATCACGCACGCTCAGCTCGTCATCGACGATCAGCAGATAACCTTTAGGTTCGCTCACGTTCTTACTCCTGGCCTTCGAGGCCTATTTTGCGCGGGCTAGTGCGATACATGGGCCGCGGCTTCAGAAAGCACCTCGGCCGGCTGCGCACCACGAGCGTCTAACGGCAGAACCACAAGGAACGTGGTGCCGTGTCCAAGTTCTGATCTGACTTCTATGCGGCCGCCATGCCGCTCCACGATGCCTTTGGCGATTGCCAGGCCCAGTCCAACACCTTTGCCGACATCCTTGGTGGTGGTGAAGGGCTCGAATATCTTCGGCATCACGTCTTCGGGAATTCCCATTCCGTCGTCGCGGACTTCGATTTCCAGCTGCGCCTCGGAATTGATGCGTGTCGTGAGCCAGAGCGTTCCGCCGCGAGGCATGGCGTCGATGGCGTTCATGCTCAGGGCCAGCACCACCTGCTCGATCTGGGCGCCGTCGCAGAAGGTGAGGGGCAGCGTTTCTTCCAGGGAAACTTCCAGTTGAATGGCGCTCATCTCCGCCTTGTGCTGGATGAGACGCACACAGCGCTCAACCACGGCATTGATATTGGTGCGGTCGAGATTGATGGGCGATGTGCGGGAGAAGGTGAGCAGGTTCTTCACCAGGTCGCCGCAGCGACGACTCTCGGATGCCACCAGGTCGAGACATTCGTCGATCTCCTGCTTGCGCCCCGGACGCTCGATACCGTTAGCGATCCACTTCTTGATGAGCTTTGCGTAGGTCAGAATCCCCGACAGCGGATTGTTGATTTCGTGCGCCACCACGGCGGCGAGCTTGCCGATGGCGACCATCTTCTCCACTTGCACCATCTGTTCGTGGGCGCGCAGCAGTTCGCTGGTTTTTTGATCCACGCGATTCTGCAGCGTGTGCGTCCACGCCTCGATCTCTTCGCGTGCGCCCAGTAGCTGGTCGCTCATGTTATTCAGGGAATCGGCCAGTTCGCCGACTTCGTCGCTGTTGTGAACTTCGAGCTTATAGGTAAGTTCGCCCTTCGCAAGACGCTCGGTGCCGCGCGTCAAAAGCGCCATGGGCTTATGCACCACGATCCAGACAAACCACCAGATAAGCACGCCGATGGCGAGGATGGCGAGCACGGTGTAGCGGGTACTCTGCGCGCTGGCTTCGGCGATGTTGGCGTCGGCGGCTTGCAGCGAAAGCGTGGTATCCAGTACGCCGAGGATCTGCTGGCTCGCCGGATGCGCGTGACAGGCGGCGTTGGAGCAAGTAGGCTCGTTCTCGATAGGCGTGATGATGGCCAGCCGGCGCTCATTGCCCGCGCGATAGATGCGGAAGCGGTCGGGACGGTTCAGCTTGACCATGGCCTGCGCTTTCACGTGGCATCCATAGCAGGCTTCACCCGTCTTATCGACGACGCGCCCGACCTCGGCTGGTTCGGTGGAATAGGTTATCTCGCCCTGCTGGTTGAAGATGCGGAGGCGAACCACGCCGGGCTCGTCTGCCATGTTGTTCATGGTCTCGTAGAGGGCGCTGCGGTCGTTCCGCATCATGTAGAACGCGGTACTGCGCTTGATGACGTCGCTCATGCGTTCGGCGGCCGTCAGTGTCTGCGCTTCCAGGTGCTTGCGATGCAGACGCATCGTCGCCCATCCGAGGATGCCGAAGCTGATCACCATCGTGCTCACCAGGACGAGGATGAGCTTGCTGCTGATGGATTGGCTCGCCCGCATCCACGGCGAGAGCAGCCGCTGGACCCGGGTGTTGCCCGCCGCATCGCTTTTCACGATGCGGCGGTTCTCGAGGTTCTCCCTCTTTTCAGGAGCCACCTTTTGCGGATTGTGTTCAGTCTCCATGTCCCACGGCCATCACGTTTCGTTCGGGCAGCTGAGGTTGGGAGTCATGTGCATGGGCGTCGTGATGCTCATCTTCAAAGATGGGCAGATACTTCACGGCCAACGCAAACAGCAGGAACCCGGCGGCCACGATTGCGCCAGTCACGGCGAACTCTGTCCACTTGGGAACGTAGCGCACGCCAGCCGAGCCCTCCATGCCAGTGATGCTCACGTTCAGGCGATTCGTAATAAATCCCAGAACTACCAGCACCGCCGAAAGATAGAGACCCTTGGCAGACATACGGACCTTCTTGACCGACAGCAGCATCAGAGGAATGATGATCGCCATCGCATTCTCAAGCCAGAACAGGTAAGTCTCATAGCGCGGTTGCAACATCAGCCGCAAGATGTTGCGATGAAAGAGGTCCTCAAAACGCAGGATCGCGAACACCCACAACACCACCAGCAGGACACGTCCCAACTCCTGGATAATGGGCAATTCCAAGGCCCGTCCAAATGCGCGCGAACTCATCGACGACTCAAA
>JBBRZF010000106.1:0-12160 GCA_038236965.1 Terriglobales bacterium
ACAGGCTACTTTGGCACCAAGGTAAAAGTTCCGACGCTGGAACTGACGACCAAGGCTTCCTACACTTGCGACTCCACTACTCGGGGCCAGTTCAACTACATCGCGGGCGGCGCGGGCGTGAAGGACATCGTGCAGGTGTGCGTGAAAAGCGCGGCGGATGCGTATCTTTGGCAAACTATTTACTAAGTCTGACAATGCAAGGGAGCGTCTCTTCGGGGGCGCTTTTCTTTTTTGAAAATCTGTCGAATGCGAGCATGAACGCGATCGACAGGATGGTGAAGACGGCTACGTCGGGCGACGCGGTGACGAGCTGCGCGGCAGGCTATTGCAAACTCTTTTAACGGGTGAACGGGGAACGCTGCAAGGCGATACAACGTAGGGCTAAAGAATGAGGTAGGGCGGTGGCATCGGATCTGGAAATACTGATCGGAATAGGACGCGGCCTGGATCTTGATAGATGGGGCGCAACGCTGCGCGACCTGATGATGCGGGATTTGTTGTGCATCCGCACGAAGCAGGGGCAGCTTGCGCCTCTTCTGTTGAACCGGGCGCAGTCGGAATTCGATAGAAGGTACGAACGAAAGAACATTGTTTTGAAGGCGCGGCAGTTGGGCATCTCGACGTATGTAGCGGCGAGATTCTTTCTGAACACGGTAACGCAACCCGGCACGCTGACCGTGCAGGTGGCGCACGACCAGCGTGCGGCGGAAGAAATGTTCCGCATGGTTCATCGGTTTTTGGAAAACCTGCCGGAGGTGTGGTGCGGGGTGAGGTTGCACTACTTGCTGGAGACGTCGCACGCGAATGTGAGGCAGATCGTATTTCCGCATCTGGACAGCGAATACCGGGTGGAGACGGCAGCGGATGAGAACGCCGGACGCGGGCTGACGATACAGAATCTGCACTGTTCGGAAGTATCGCGCTGGCCCCGGAATGCGGCGGCTACGCTGGCGTCGTTGCGCGCGGCGGTGCCTCCGGAGGGCGAGATCGTGCTGGAGTCGACGGCGAACGGAGCTGGAGGAATTTTTTACGACGAGTGGCAGAAGGCGGAAGCGACCGGATACGCGCGGCATTTTCTGCCGTGGTGGTGGGAGCCAGCTTATAGCAAAAAAGCGGTGGTTGGCGAGTTGACGGAAGAAGAGCGCGAGTTGGTGGAGCGCGAGGGCTTGTCGCGCAAGCAGATCGCGTTTCGACGGGACGTGCGGGCGAATTTTGGACGAAGGGCGAAGGAAGAATTCGCGGAAGACGCGGCGTCGTGCTTTCTGGCCAGCGGGGAAAGCTTGTTCGACCTGGAGGTGGTGGAGCGCAGGCGCCAGGATTGTGCGGAGCCGGTGGAACGCCGGGAGAATGGGAGATTGCAAGTGTGGTTTCCGGCGCAACGCGGGCGCGAATACGTGTTGGGCGTGGACCCGGCGGGCGGGGGCGCGGATGGCGACTATGCGTGCGCGCAGGTGGTGGAGCGCAACACGGGACTACAGTGCGCGGAACTGCGCGGACATTATTCTCCGCAAGAGTTGGCGTCGAGGGTGGCTGGATTGGCGCGGGAGTACGGGGATGCGCTGGTGGCGGTGGAAAGAAACAATCATGGGCACGCGGTGCTGGCGTATCTGACGACGGTGGAGCGTTACGAGAATTTGTACGAGAGCGGCGGACAGGCGGGATGGCTGACGAACCTGGTGACGCGTCCGAGGATGCTGGAAGGACTGGCGGCACTGGTGTCGTCGCGGGCGGAGTTGTTCCAGAGCAAGAGATTGCTGGATGAGTGCAGGACGTTCGTGAGACATGGCGACGGGCGAAGTGGAGCAGTGAGTGGGGCGCACGACGATGCGGTGATGGCGATGGCGGTGGCGATGGCGTGCAGGTAGGGAAGGAATGCGAAGCGGAGAAATGCGAATCGGGTAATCGGAGGGCAAAGGCTGCGAATCTTTAGGGCTGACGGCTGAGAGCTGACGGCTGATAGCTGTTTTCCTTAAGGTGGGCGCACGCTGTGCTGGGGCGGTGCAGAAGCGGACCTTGGGGTAGCGTGGGAAGCGCGGTGCGCGTCATGTAAGATGGCGGGTACCGCGCTTCCCGAAAGGCGAGTGGTGAGTAGTGAGTAATGAGTGGTGAGTAGTGAGGGAAAGAGTTCGCAGGCGGGAGAATGGAAATTCGATAGCTTAGAGTTATAAGTAGTGAGTGCTGCTTTGGGGTGGGATTCCCGAAGCGATGTTGGTGGGACGAATTCTGGGAGTTTGTAGGTAGAAGTTGGCGATCACTGCGGTACAACACGTAAGAAGGATGCGCGGTGGAGCGCAGAGCCATCTAATGCGGTGCTCGGATGGGCACTTCTACGTGGTGAAATTTCAGAACAATCCGCAGCATCTGCGGGTGCTGGCGAACGAGTTGCTGGCGACTCGGCTGGCGGAGAAGATGGGGCTTCCGGTTCCACAGACGGAAGTGGTAGAGGTAGGGCAGTGGCTGATCGAGCACACGCCTGAGCTTCGCATGGAGATGGTACACGGGACGATGAATTGCAAGTCGGGACTGCAGTTCGGATCGAGGTTTGTCGTGCCTCCGAATGAAGGTCTGGTGTATGACTTTCTGCCGGAGAATATGCTGGACAAGGTGAGGAACCTGCACGAATTTGCCGGGATACTGGCACTCGACAAGTGGACGTGCAACGCGAACGGAAGGCAGGCGGCGTTCTGGAAGAAGTCGAGAGAGAAGAAGTGGACGGTATCGTTCATCGACCAGGGATATTGTTTTAATGCGGGCGAGTGGACGTTTCCGGATTCGCCGCTGCGCGGAGTCTATGGGCGCAACGATGTATACAAGAATGTGACAGGCTGGGCTAGCTTCCATCCATGGTTAGAACGGGTGGAACGGTTTGATGCGAAGGCTGCGTGGGAATGCGCGGAGGCGGTGCCTCCGGAGTGGTACGGCGAGACCGATGACATGCTGCGATTGATGGAGACGTTGTTGAAGCGCAGGTCGAGGGTTGCGGAATTGATTCTGGCGTTTAAAAATTCTTCGAGGGATCCGTTTCCGGCGTGGGACGAGAAGGTGAACTGATCGGGGAATTGCGAATCGGGGAATCGGAAGAGCGGAAGTCTCGGAATTGGTAAATGGGTAATTGGTAATTGGGTAATTGAAACCGGAGAACTATGAGCAGGCGCGCCTGTGAGCAATGGACGAGCCAGGAAGCAAGAACCAAGAGCCAGGGACTGATTTGAGCGAGCGTCGACAATGCGAGTTTTTCCTGCTGCGGTATGTGCCGGACGCGGTGAGGGACGAGTTCGTCAACGTGGGAGTGGTGTTGCTGGAACGTGGCGAAACGGGCGCGCAGACGTTTGCGGATGTGCGCTTCACCAAGGATTGGAAGCGTGTACGGTGTCTGGATCCGGATGTGGATGTGGAGATGCTGGAGGCGCTGGAGCAGGAGATTCGGGATCGCCTGGCGGAAGTTGAGGGCGGGCGTGAATGGCTGCTGAAGAAAATGGAAGACTCGTTTTCGAATGCGATCCAGTTGAGTCCGGTGAAGGGCGTGCTGGCGGAGAGTCCGCAGGAAGAGATTGCGAATCTCGCGGACATCTATCTGGAGCGGGTGCGTCGCGGGACGAAGGCGGCAAGCGGCAGGCAAGTGATTTTCGGGGCGATGCGTTCGGAGTTCGAGAATCAAGGTGTGTGGCAGTTTCTGCGGCGCGCGATACCTGTGGAAGAGTACACGCACAAGGGCGACCCGCTGAAGATCGATGCCGGGTACAGGCCGAATGGAGTGGTGCGGATGTTCCATGCGGTGTCGCTGGATACGGATGTGAACGCGGCGAAGGTGCTGGCATTCAGCTATCCGCAGATTCGCGAGGGCATACTGAGGGCGGAAGGCGCGACGTCGGAGTTGACGGCGATCGTGGAGCCCAGCCTCGATGAGAGCGATGAGGCGATTGCGTTCGCGTTGGCGACGTTGCGGGGAAATGACATCAGCGTGAGGACGGTGGCGGATATGCCGACGATTGCGGAGCGGGCGAGAAGAGAATTGCGAATTTGAAAATCGGGTAATGGGTAATCTGACCCACCGAGTAGTGAGTAGAAGAGTAGTGAGTTGTGAGAGGAGCTCCCAAAATTGGGAGCTTTTTGTTTTGGGCGGAGAAATGCGCGTCAGTGCGGGATGGAAGAGCAAGAGCAAGAGCAAGAGCAAGAACAAAAGGTCTCTCCACTTCGCTGCGCTACGGTCGAGATGACGCGGTGGTGGGTGGTAACGGGAAGCGAAAAGCGAAAAACTTGGAACGGGAGACGGAGAACGCATTGATGAATATGGGTGATGCTTTGCGCGGCGCGGTGCGCCGTTTGGGGGAACGTGTGTCTGCCGCGAAAGGGCAGGCGCTAGCGGAGGAGAAGCGGCGCACACAGGGGTTGCCGTCGATCCTGAACAGTTATGGGCCGCGTGCGGATGCGGTGCCAAAGCCGACGCCGGCGAATCTGCGGAAGTTTGCGGAGACTCCGGTGGCGCGCAAGGCGATCAACACGATCAAGGACCACATTGCCGGGATGCGCTGGCGGGTTCAGCCTCGAAGCGGGCGAACGCTGGAAGAGTTGCCGCAGGGCGCGGAACGAGTGCGGATTTTGACGGAAATCTTCGAGCAGCCGAATCCGGATGATTCGTTTCGCACGTTGTCGGAGCAGGTGCTGGAAGACATCATCGTGGGCGGCTTTGGGGCTATCGAGTTGCAGAAGAATGAGGATGCTGTGCGTCCCCTGACGCTGTGGCCGGTGGATGGCGCGACCATCAAGATGAGGTCGGATTGGGACGGGCAGCCTGGTTCATTACGTTATGTGCAGGCGACGGGGAAGATGGGGCCGGAGGCGCAGCTCGAGTTGAAGGATGAAGAGCTGAGCTACATGCGGTTGAATCCGCGGACGCATACTCCGTTCGGATTGGGGCGTCTGGAAGTTGCGTTTGAGACGATTGCGAGTTTCATGCAGGCGAATCGCTACGCGTCTCGACTGGCAAGCAACACTGTGGTGCAGTATGCGCTGTGGTTGCAGAATCTTGACCCGACGCAGCACGAGCGGCTGATTCGCTGGTGGCAGGACGAGATAGAGGGCACGGGCAAGGTTCCGATCCTTTCGGCTGAGACCAGGCCGGAGGTGCTGCGCTTCGGTGGCGGCACGGATGCTGACCTGCGATTGGGCTGGCAGGAATTCCAACTGAGGATCATTGCGGATGCGTTTGATCTTCCGCCGATGTTCCTGGGTGTGCAGGCGGATGTGAATCGCTCGACGGCCGCGGAGTTGAGCAACGCGGCATTCCGTACGGCGATCGTTCCGACGGCACGGTTGTTTGCCGAGCACTTGACGCGCGACGCGATCGCGAAGCGGCTCGGATGGCACGACCTGGAATTCGTCTTCACCGATGTGGATGCGACCAATGAAATGGAGCTGGCGCAGTTGCACGAAATCCTGCTGCGAAGCGGGGTGATGACGGTGGACGAGGTGAGAAAGATTCGGGGGTTGGGGCCGAAGGCAGACGTCGGAGGGCAGACGTCGGAGGGCAGACGTCGGACGTCGGGCGTCAGCTAGAAGCGTTAGTGCGTAGTGAGTCGGGAGTCGCGGGTGGGAGTAGTTCTGCGAACGGGGAAACCGGGAACGGAGAATTGATGTTTGAGATGGAGTCGATGGCGATTGCGATGCCGGAGGTTGATCGGCATCCGAACCGGCGGGCATTCAGTGGAGTATTGACGCTGGTGGATGAGGCGTCGGACCGTCCGCCGAGTGGTGCGCGCGGGCATAGAGTGATGCTGAGTTCGACGGCGACGGAGCGGGCATTGCCGTCGCTGCTGGGCATGGCGCTGGATTACACACCTGCGCTGGACCGTCATGATGCGCGCTGCAAGGTGGGCATCATCACGGCGGCTGAGATTGATTTGAAGGGGAGCAAGGGCGGGCAGAAGCTGCTGGTGCAGGGATATCTGTTCGCGAAAGACTTTCCGGAGATCGTGCAGGAAATAGCAACGAACGGTCGGGCGCGATTAGGAATGTCGTATGAGATCGCGGATGTCCGCGTGGCCGATGTGAATGCGAAGGTCTGGACGATCGTGGATTGCACGTTCACGGGAGCGGCGGTTCTGTTGCGCGAGAAAGCGGCGTACGGAGAGACGTCGATCGAGCTGAACTAGAACGATCGGGAAATCGGGTAATTGCGAATCGGGGAATCGAAAGACGAAGAGCAGAAACCGAGAATGTCTTAAGAAGCCGGCTGAGGCCGGCTTTTTGTATTGGAGGAGAAATGGACGAAGAACAGAAAGCTCCAGATGCGGTTGCGATGTTGACCGCATGTGCGGAGCGACTGGCAAGCGCGGCAGTGCAGATAGAGAAGACGCTGGCGGGCGTGCAGTCGCAATACGAATCGCTGAACGCGAAGGTGGACCGCATTGTGGCCGCCATCGACGAAAGCCTGGCCGTGAAACCGGAAGTGAGAGCCTCCGGCGAACGCGGCGGCGAGGTGGAGACGCGTCGCAAGACTCTGTCTCCGACGGTGAGCCTGCTGCTCTCGAAGTCGGGAGTAGAGGCCTCGGGGTCGGTTGAAGACGCGGTGCTGGAAAAGGCGCTGTCGAGCCTGAGCATCGAGCAGCGAATCGCCGTGAAAGCGGAGATGGCGAGAGCCGGGCTGATCGGGTAGAGAGCGGAGGGCAGACGGCAGACGGCAGACGTCGGACGTCAGGCAGAGCTGTAGCGAGTAGCGAGTCGTGAGTAGCGAGAAGGACCAGTTGTCGGTTGCGGTTAAGAGCAATGGCAACGTGATCGTGACTCGACGAAGTGCTGAGAAGGTTCGGCTTAACTAACGTCTGGTGAGGTTGTCAGCACCAGAGTGGGCAAGAGCAACGTCAAAAAGCAAAGTTCAAAATCGAAGTTCAAAAGCAACAACAACAGTGAAGAACCATTGAGAGGGAATTAATGAATACGAAATTTGTCGATCTGCATGCAGCTGCTGATTTCATGGGACCTGGCGCAGTAGAAGTGAACCGTTACCAGAGCGAGATCACGGACATCGTCCGTCGTCGCGGAGTATTTGGCCAGCGCATCAAGCAGTTGCCTGCGACCGGACATCCGTCGCGTTTCTTCGAGCAGACGGCGATCGCATCGCCTTCCGCCGCGAACGCTTTCGTCGATCCGCGCAACATCGTGGCGACGATCAATTCGCCGACACGCGTGGAGCGCAGCGTTCCGTTGAAGGCACTGGTCTCGCAGATCAACTACAACCTGTTCGACATGGAACTGGGCACGCAGCAGAGCCAGTTCGCATTTCTTCAGGCGAAGGACCTGGCCGATTCCGTTGACGGCTTGATGCGAACGCACGATGTCGCATTGTGGAACGGCAACGACACTTCGTTGGCTACTCCGACCACGCAACAGTACTACGGCGTTGCCGGACAGATCACGGCTGGCGGCAACGTAGCCACGGTCGGCAACACGGAAAGCATGGTTGACGGCATCAAGTCGGTGATTGCGCAGATGGTCGCCAACTCGAGCTACGAAGTTCGTCCGACGGCGATCTACGCGAATCCGGTGCTGCTGGACCTGATCGATCGCGAAATGAAGTCGCAGTTCAACGTGGTGCTTTCGACGACGGAAGTCGCTGGCGGCGTCCGCGTGAAGGCCCTGTCCACGCAGGCTGGCGAACTGCCGCTGATTCCCGAATGGTCGCTTGGTTACACGGGCACTCCGGGCAGCGGCACCGCAACTCTGCCGTTGTACATCGTGAGCGAAGACCTGGTGGAGTATCACTGGCTGACCGATCCGAATCCGCGCGTGTTCCAACTGGGACTGAGCGGAGCGTTGGCTTCGCAGATGATCGTTGCGAAGTTCGGCGGCGTTGTCGTGAAGGGCGCTGGTTACGCGCACTACAAGATCAACGTCACGCGCTAGAACGGAGGCCGGTCGCAGAGATGCGGCCGGCCGTTTTATTTGCGGTCATGCAAGGCGAGTTGAGCGGAGAGGATTTGAGGATGAATTACCTGGCTCCATCTGAATACGAAAATTACGGGCTGGATGCATCGACTTCAGCGGCGTGGGTGAATGCGGCTTCGGCGTTGATGGACGCACATTGCCATCGCGCGACGCTGGCGGTCGCGAGCTTTGTGGAACGACGGCGATTGGCGACCGGAACGAGTTCGGTGCAGTTGAGCTTTCTGCCGGTGGTGCAAGTGACGGCCGTGCGTGCGCGTTATGCCGCGTTGCGGAATGGGGACGCGTCCGCAGACCTGGCGAGCGATGTGGCGCGGGCGTTTGGGTTGACGGGAACGTGGAGCGGGTTGGATGCGGCTTCGCTGGATGTGTGCAACGAGACGGGCGAAGTTACGCTGGCGGCGAATCCGCTGGGGTTGGCGTTCAACGAAGTGGAGATGACGTATTCGGCGGGATGCGATCCGCTGCCGGAATCGGTAAAGGTTGCTTGCGCGCATATTGTGCGGAACATGCAGGCGACTCCGGCGCTGAATGTTCGTTCGCAATCGGTGGACCAGATGCGTATGGATTATTTCTCCGACTCGTTGCTGGACGTGAACGTACGCACGCTGCTGGCGCCGTTCGTTGCGCGAAAGGCGGGGTAGCGATGTTCAAAGCGGGTGGGGAACGAGGGATGGCAGTGTCGCGTGCGGCGGGGTGCATGCTGCGGACGATAAGCACGACGTCGGTGACGCTTCGCTACGCGGCGCGCGTGCAGTCGGGAAATGCAAGGCAGTTGGGCCTTGCGGCGCCGGACTCAGAAGACGTGGAGATTGGCCCGGCGCTGGTGCGAGAACTGGAAGCGGAGAACGGAACAAGGGTGGGCGAAGTCGTTGTGGGAGCGGAGACGATTGCGAAAGAGATGGAGCGTCGCAGTGCGGAGTCGGAGGTTGCGTTGTTCGCAGAAGTATTGGGCGTGGTCCGCGACGAGGTTCTGTGGCGACTGCGCGCGGTGACACCGATGGAATTTGCCGGGATGAAATATCTCTACCGGCTGAAAGTGGCGGAGTAAGCGATGCAATATGCCAAAGACAGTTTTTACATGGCGCTTCGTGACCGGCTTGCGGTTGTGAATTCGCAGCGCACCATCGAGATATCAGGCGTGCAGAGACCGGCAGTAGTGGTGGTGGAAAATGAGTGCGCAGGTACGACGGAATATTTCGGAGAGACATTCCTGATCGATTGGCGACAGGCGGAGCAGGTTGAGGAGAACGGGCCGACGGCGATGCGGTGCGTGATCACATTCCGGACTTCGGGGACGGAGGAGCGTTGCGGACTGGATCGCGGGCGGACGCTGGCAACGCTGCAAGAGGAATTGCTGGCGATCACGAAGTTGAATTCAACGGCGAAGCAGGATTTCGAGGGAGATGAGCCGGTCGATCTGGAGACGCGGATCTACTGGACGGAGCCGAAGTTTGGGGAGATCGAAGCGAAGAGCTCGTGGCTGGAATGCAAGGCGAGCGTGCGTGTGTATTGCTTTCCGGAGGAGAAATGAGTAACGAGATGCGCGAGTTGATGCAGGCGGTGGGGCAGGGTGTGCGCGCGTATTTTGCTCCGGTGCAGCGTGAGGGTGGAACGCCGACGATGTTCGATCCGGCGGCATGCGCGGAGTTCGATCTGGATGCGCCGCCGAGTCCGTGGCGCGACCTGGGATGGATCGAGAATTTCAAACGCACGTCTGCGTCGGGAATTGCCGGAGTAGCGGCGGGGGCGAAGGGAATCACCGCAGCGCAATACAAGACGACCGTTGAGGCGAGCGTGGGGTTCGACTTCCGGGAGTGGGGCAAGTTGCAGATGGCGCTGGCCGCGTGCGGTCAACACATGAACGTGCTGGAGTCAAACGGGTCGGGCGCGATGGCAGGCTCGGGAGGCGCACCGCGTTCCGGTTATCCGGTACTGACGGGGACGACGGACACGAAACTGGTGATGGGGGCGGCAGCAGAGAGGTACGCAGTCGGCGACCTGGTGGCGGTGGATGTGGATTACCAGCAACAGACAGGATACGTGGGCTCGGGAATCTCGGCGGCGTATGTGAAAGCGGCTGCGGACGTGATGCAGCATCCGGATTATGTCCGGCGTGTGACCTTCAATGTAGGACGCGTGGTGGAGGTGACCTCGGACGCGTTGTTGCTGGATCGAGGGTTGCCGGGAGGTATGCCGGAAAGTGGCGCCTGCGTTCAAAAAGTCGTAGCGTTCGTGGACCGCGAAGGCGGCAGCTTCTTCCAGGAGTGGTCGGCGCTGTTCGTACTGCCGGAGGTTTCAGGCGGAAGAATTTGCTTTTACTATCCGAGACTACAGAGTGCGACGGCGGCCTCGGAAGTGAAGGTGGAGATGGAGAAGCCGTTTTCGGCGACGGCACTTCATGCGAGCTTTCGTGCGCTGGCGGTGATCGATCGCAACGATAGCGAGCAGGTTTTGTGCTTCCGAACGTACTATCCGGCAAAGGGCGCGGCTGCGTGGTAGAGGAGGTTGCCGGTTGCCAGTTGCCAGTGGGAAAAGAAGTAGCGTGTAGTGAGTGGTGAGTCGCGAGTCGCGAGTGAAACCGACGAAGAGAAGAAACAACCTATCGCTGTGTGCGCGGAAGAGCATCCGGATGGCGAGTTATTTGTGGTTGAGGTGCTCGACCAGAGAGAGCAGGTCGGGCTCGAGGTCGGTGATGGCGTCGCGAAGTTCGTCGAGGTCGCACTTGATGGAAACGATGAGCTGAGCGATGGAATCAGCGTGATCGGGCGAGACGGAGAGGAACAAGGGCAGGGTGTGTTCCGCGAAGTTTCGACTGATGACGCCTGCGTGGGCGAGATGTCGCTCGACATTGCTGGATGTAGTTCCGGCGGCGAAGCCGAGTTCCGCGAGGCGTATGCGAATGCGTTCCTGAAGTTGGATGATCGATAGAGTTTCAGATTCAGACATATAGCTAAAGAGGCGCTCGAACGGCAATGGCCGGGGCGCCTCTTGTGGTTTTGGATGCAGGTTAGCACCCGCGCGGCTCATTGGTTGCAGGGCGGGGATGAAGGAGCGATGAAATGATCCTCAGCATTGACAACTTTGATATTTCGGGGCCGCGGGACTATACGCGCCTGCTGGATGGCACGTTCACGCCGAAGGTCGTTCGGCGGTTAAATGAGGCGGCGACCATGGACCTGGCGCTGGTGACGGACGGGACAGCGTTTTTCGCTCCCGTGGAAAATGCGCGCGTGGTGCTGCAGCGCAGCGACGGGGCGAAGCTGTTCACGGGATATCTTGCGGGAGCACCAGAGCCGGAGTGCGTTGGCGAGGGCGAGCGGCGGCCTGTCTATCGCTACAAGCTGCATGTGCTTGGCGACGAGAGTCTGCTGGACCGCAAGCCGACTACGTGGCGGGCTCCGTTCACCCGGCGGACGGTTGGTTCTGCTGTTCGCGAACTAGTGAAGGATGTTGGAGGCCGCAGCTTGAGAACGGATGGAGTGCAGGATGTGGAAACGCTGGTGTCTTACGTGAGCGATCCGCAGGTAAAGTGTTCGGCGCAGATTGCGACGATGGCGAGGTTGGCACGGTGCGTGTATCGTGCGCACGATGAGGCCATCTCCTTCTCTCCGATCGGAAGCACGCGACACATGATCGACGAAACGGATGTGGATGTGACTCCCGCTTCTTTCAATGCGCGAGTGGAGCCGGAGGTACTGAACGACATCACGGTGACGGGCCGGGTGGAGCCGCTGGCCTACGTGAAGGATTACTTCCTGGGCGATGGTTATACGCTGCAATACAACCTGTCGGAGCTTCCGTTCGCTCGTCGGAACCTGACGATGGTTGAAGAGGAATATGCGGGAACAGCATTGCGGGCGCAGTATTGGGCGTTGCAGGATGCGTCGGCGAAGGTGAGTGTCGCAGGCGGCAAACTGAAGGTCGCGGGCGGCACGGGGGTGGATGGCGCGACGGTGGTGAGCTTCGTCGAACAAATGGAGTTGGGTGGCGCGACGATGTTGCAGCATGGGGACGTGACGTTCACGGCGTCGAGCGATGGCGTGATCGGAGGCTTGTACTCGGGCGGAATCACAGCCGCGAATTGCGTTGCGGGATTCCGAGTGACGAAGTCGGGAGCGCAGTCGGCGATACAGGCAGTGGTGAACGGTGTGGCGAACGGCGCTTCGATGACGACGGTGAGCGGGCGAAGATATTCGATGACCACGCGTTTCTATTC
>JBBRZF010000107.1:0-12076 GCA_038236965.1 Terriglobales bacterium
ATTCATCCGTGGGCGGGACGGGCGGCCATCAATTCCAATTGCCTGGCGAAGCAGAGCACGGGCGCGTATTGGGAATTAGCCGATTACGTTCATGCGAACGGGAAGTCTATCCAGGGCGAGAAGCGTCCGGTGGAACTGCAATTTGCCGAACTGGATCGCGTGACCCTGGATACGGGAAAGAAACACAATGTGGATGGGCCCAAGCTGGAAGCGTGCGTAAAGGCGCAGACCAGCACGGACCTTGAGGCAAGCGTGAAGGAAGCCGAGTCGTTGGGAGTGAATGCGACTCCGGCGTTGTTCATCAATGGAGTAAAGCTGGATGGCGCGGTACCCGCACCTGAACTTATGTCTGTGCTGGACAGTGCCTTGAAAGACGCCGGCGTACAACCTCCGGTCAAGGCGGCGACAGCGCCGACGGGTTCTAAATAATCGTAAGACGGAAGACTCTGTAAGTCGAGTTCTGTGGAGGAACAATTTTGAAACGTGCTACGAAGTCGATACGAGCCGCGGTAGCAATGGCCACGTTGGCGTTCTCCGTGTTGGCCTTGACGGCTGTGCTCGGATGCCCCGGGAAGCAGGGCGGCGACGAAGTTTGGGCGCGCGTCAACGGACGGAAGATCACGCGCACGGAAGTCGAGAAGTATTACAAGAACCAGACGGAAGGCTCTCCGCAGCAACCGGCGGAAGAACAAACACAGAGCCTGAAGCTGAACATCTTGCGCGACTTGATCGACAACGAAGTCCTGATGCAGCGCGCAGAAAAGCTGGGATTGCTGGCGACGGATGAAGAAGTCGAAAGCAAGCTCAACGAACTGAAGGCCCCGTACACGAAGGAAGAATTCGACGCCCGACTGAAAGAGCGGGCGACCAGCGTGGACGACCTAAAGCGCGACTTACGCCGCTCTTTGACCATCGACAAGGTCTTGAACAAGGAGATCACGTCGAAGATCAACATCAGCGACGCCGACATCTCCAATTACTACAACCAGCACAAGACCGAATTCAACCTGATCGAACCCCAGTTCCATCTGGCACAGATACTGGTGACGACACAGGCGAATCCGCAAGTTCGAAACCTGAAAAACGACAAGGCTCAGAACGAAGCGGAAGCGAAGAAGAAGATCCAGATGCTGGTGAACCGACTGGACAGCGGAGACGATTTCGGCACGGTCGCAATGAACTACAGCGAACAACCGGAAACTTCGGCGAACGGCGGAGACCTGGGATTCATTCCTGAATCGTCGCTGAAGGCGGACAAGATGGCCTTTGACGCAATCAGTCGGCTGAAGCCCGGGCAGTACACGGGCGTTCTGACGGCCTCGGATCCGAACACACATCAGGTTTTCGGCTATCGCGTCATCCGCATGCTTTCGAAAGAGCCTGCGGGACAGCGCGACCTTAATGATCCGCGGGTACAGCAGGCGATACGCGAGCAACTGCGCGACCGTCGCGAACAGCTGCTCAAAGCCGCCTATTACGAGTCGCTGCACAATAACGCCTCGATCGACAATTACCTGGCAGACAATATCTTGAAGAGTTCGGGAACGAAGTAGATTTTTCGAGAACGTAAACACAAAGGGCCGCTCCTTCAGGGGGAGCGGCCTTTGTCATGTGATTAGCGACAGCTATTCGACGATGACGAGGGTGTCGCCGGGATTCACGTTTGCGCCTTCGCCGACCGCGATCTTCTGCACGATGCCCTTCTTGGGCGACTTCAGTTCGTTCTGCATCTTCATGGCTTCTATGACGATAATGCCCTGTCCGGCTTCGACCTCGTCTTTTTCATGCACGAGGATACGCACGATCTTTCCGGGCATGGGCGCGAGGAGTTTCTGAGGACCTTCCGCGGAGGCGCCGGATGCACGACGGCTGCGAAGCGAGCGCGGGTCCTGCACCTCCGACGAGTAGCGCGCGGAGCCTATGATCATGTGCTGCTCTCCGGAAAGAGAGCGCTCGCGCTTGACCTCGTAGGCCTTGCCGCCCAGCAGGATGCTAAGCACATCGCGAGCGGTGTAAACGGCGTCCAATTCCATTTCGTGTTCGTCGACCCGGCAAAGCCAGGTCGTCTCACCCTTGGTGAGTTCGACGCGGTGCGTGTATCCGTTGATAACGACGTCGTAGGTCATTAGTCAATCCTTAGCGCAAGGTTTCAAGTCGTGCCTGGCTCTTCCAGCCGGAGATGTGCTGGCGCGTCTTAGGCTCGGAAGAAGTGGCGGCATTGGCGTTGGGGATGCCCAGGGACGCCTTGGGTTCCGTGGCGGCAAAGATTGCGGCAGCCGCGGCGGCGATGTGCACTTCGTCGCTGGTGGAATCGAACGCGGGCTGCTTCTGCGCGAGCAGGCGATCAAGGAAGCCGGTATCGATTCGTCCGGCCTGAAAGTCCGGGTCGCCCAGAATGCGGCGAAAGAGCGGGATATTGGTCTTGATGCCGCCGACAAAATACTCATAGAGAGCACGCTGCAGGCGATGGATGGCGTCTTCGCGGGTTGTGCCGAAGCCGATCAGCTTGGCGAGCAGCGGATCGTATTCGATAGGCACGTCCCAGCCTTCGTACATGCCGCTGTCGCGACGGATGCCGGGGCCTGACGGCGAAATGAGACGCGTGATGCGTCCGGGCGAAGGGAAAAAGTTGTTGTCGGGATCTTCGGCGTAAACGCGGCACTCGATGGCGTGTCCGCGAATCTGAATGTCTTCTTGCGCGAAGGGGAGCGGCTCTCCAAAGGCGATGCGGAATTGCAGTTGCACCAGGTCAAGTCCTGTGACGAGTTCCGTGACCGGGTGCTCCACCTGGAGACGGGTGTTCATCTCGAGGAAATAGAAGTTGCGCTCGCTGTCTACGAGGAACTCGACGGTTCCTGCATTGGTGTAGTGCGCCGCACGGGCGACGCGGACGGCGACCTCGCCCATGCGGCGGCGCATGTCGGCGTCCACAATAGGCGAAGGAGATTCTTCCAAAACTTTCTGGTGGCGTCGCTGGACGGAGCACTCGCGCTCGCCGAGATAGACGCAGTTGTCGTGCTCGTCGGCTAGTATCTGCACCTCGACGTGACGCGGATTGACGATGAGTTTCTCGACGTAGACCTCGTTGTCGCCGAAGGAGCGTTGCGCCTCGCTTTGCGCGCTCTCCAGGGCGGAGCGGAGTTCCGAGGGGCTGTGTACCTCGCGCATTCCCTTGCCGCCGCCACCGGAAGCGGCTTTGAGCATGACCGGATAACCAATCTGTTTGCAGAGGCGTTCGGCTTCTTCCATGGACTGCAAGCCGGAAGCGGAGCCGGGCACGAAGGGCACACCGGCCTTCTTCATGGACTGGCGTGCGCGCGTCTTCGAGCCCATCATCTCCATGGCCTCTGAGGTGGGGCCGATGAACTTGATACCCGCTTCCTTGCAGGCCGCGGGAAGCTTGGGGTTCTCCGAGAGAAAGCCGTATCCGGGATGGATGGCCTCGACGCCACTGCGGCGGGCGACGTCGATGATCTTCGCGATGTTGAGATAGGATTCGCTGGCCTGGGCTGGACCGATGTTGTAGGCGTGGTCGGCCTTGCGGACGGCGAGGGAGCGGCGATCCACATCGGAGAAGACGATGACGGATTCGATGCCCATCTCGCGACAGGCGCGGATGATACGAACGGCGATTTCGCCGCGGTTGGCGATGAGGATACGTTTGAACATGAATGCTCTCGTGTCCCGCCCGGCAGGAAGATAGCGGTTGGGAACTGAAATGGTAGCAGGGGTGGAGCCTCATTCCAACCAATGTGATGTGATAAACCCAGTTTTGTCACGCACGGTAGTGACGCGTGCAACAAAAAGCCTCTCCGCAGGGGAGAGGCTTTCGTGAGGAGGAACAGCGGGTTGGGCTGTTTTTACTGCTGTTTGGTGTCTTTATCTTCCATGACGATTCCGCCAGGTGCTGTTTTCTCGGCCTTCGACTTCTTGACGGCCATGGTCTTATCGACCCATTCGTCGGCAGTCTTTTTGTCGGCGGCGCGTGCGGCTGCGTCGTCACATTCGTAGTCGGCGCGTTCGCGGTACATGAGGTTCATGTACGCCATGGCGTCGTCATAGTCGGGACGAAGCTGAAGAGCCTTTTCCAAAGCCTGAATACCGTCTTCGACCTTGGCCTGATTCTTCTCTTTCAGGATCGCACAAACTTTTTTGTCCTTCAGATCTTCGACGGGTTTGAGGCCGAGCTTTGCACGTTCTTCCATGCGGGGCAGGTATGCCTCGGTCCAATCGATGACACCGATAGAGTAGAAAGCCTCGGGGTCATTGCCGTCCAGCTGCGTGACCTTGCGGTTGTATTCCTTCGCTTCATCAAGTTTTTTCATGTTGAAGTAAAGGGACGCGATGCCTTTCAAGCTGCTGACCTGGGCGTCGCGGACCGGGTTCTGAGCGAGGACCTTTTTGAACTCATCAATCGCCTGTTCGCCAAAGCGATTGTTTTCGGTCGTGTCTGCGCCCGGTATGTATTGCTGTGCATAAGCGGTGGCCAGGTATAGGCGAGCGTTTACCAGGCTGGGATCGAACGCGACAGCGTTTTTGAAATGTTCGATCGCCTCTTCGTAGCGGGCGTTCTTGTAGGACTGCACGCCTTTATTAAGCTGGTCGCGCGCTCTCAGCTTGGTGCAGCCTGAGCCCGCGAGCAGGGCCAGCACCATTGCCAAGCCGACCAGTACTCGTACGCTTCTCTTCATGAGAACTCACCTTCCATAACAGATTCCGGGTCGGGGATACGGCTGCGATCCGCGCCGCCGGCCGAACTTCGGGACGAACGCCTCCGGAGTTCTCCTGTTCCGGACAGTCCGCGAGGACTGCCCGGGAGGAGCTGAGGAGGTTTACAGACTTACTGTCCCGCTTCGATTTTGGCCGTGATCAGACCCACTTTGTCCACGCCGGCCGCATGCGATTTGTCGATCACCTGTGCAACGTCGGAGAACAACAGATCGTTATCGGCCTTGACGAACATGACCTTTTCCGCGCGGGTCTTGAAGATGTCGGCCAACTTACCCGTGAGGTCATCCCAGGACACATCGTCCTGATTGATCTTCAGAGAAGGCCGATCTCCACCACCCTTATTGACCTGAACAACCACGGTTCGATCGTTATTTTGTGGCTGCACTTTCGCAGGGTCTTTCGGCGGCTGAGGAACCAGCGCGTCGAGACCTTTCGGTGTCAGTGGGACGATGACCATGAAAATGATCAGCAGTACCAGCAGCACGTCGATCAGGGGCGTTACGTTGATGTTTGCTGCGGGGCCGCCCTCGCCGCCGCCGGTTGTCATTGACATAGCAAATACCTCTTTACTTTGCGGCACCGCTGCCCGCGGGCGGAGGTGCGAAGGAACCCTGTTTGCGTTGTTCGGTCAGCAGGCCCAATTCATCGACGCCTGCGGAACGGACGTTGTCAACAACCTCAACCACGGCCCCATACTTGGCGCTGGCGTCGGCTTTAACGAATACTCGTTTGTCCTGTTTGTTTGCCAGTTTGTCTTTCACCTTGGCCGCAAGTTGATCGGGTGTGACTTTTTCCGATCCGAAGAAGATGGTTCCGTCACGCATGACGGCGACCAACAGCGAATCTTCTTTATCTGCGTCCGGCATTTGGGTCGGATTGTCGGTCTTAGCCAGGTCTACGCTGACGCCCTTTTGCAGCATGGGCGTGATCACCATGAAGATGATCAGCAGAACCAGCATGACGTCGACCATCGGGGTTACGTTGATGTCCGAATTTACGGCCCCACCGCCACGTCTTTTCATTCCTTGTCTTGCCATGACTTCAATCTCCGGGCGCTTCGATTACCGTCGAACCATGTTGCGGCGCTTCAGGAAGTAGTCGATCAGTTCGCTCGAGCTGTTGTCCATCTCAACGTCGAACGCTTCCACGCGATTGGTGAAATAGTTGAACATCCAAACGGCCGGGATAGCGACGAAGAGACCGATAGCGGTAGCAACCAGTGCTTCCGAGATACCGCCAGCGACTGCACCGATACCGGTAGCTTTGTTGGTCGAGATGCTCTGGAAAGCGTTGAGAATACCGACGACCGTTCCGAACAGTCCGACGAAAGGAGCCGTGGAACCGATGGTGGCGAGACCGCCGAGTCCGCGCTTCAATTCAGCGTGAACGATGGCTTCTGCACGCTCAAGAGCGCGGGTGCTGGCTTCGATCTGCTCACCAGGGATTTCAGTGGATTCGCCGTGGGCCTTGAATTCCTGCAGGCCAGCGGTGACAACCTTCGCCAAGTGGCTCTTCTTGTGGCGTTCCGCAATCTTGATCGCTTCTTCAATCTTGCCTTCGCGAAGGGCACCGGCAACGGCGGGAGCGAAGGTGCGGGACTGTTTGCGAGCGGCACTGTAAGCCATCGCACGATCAATCATGACGCCAATCGACCATCCAGACATGATGAAGAGGATGATGACGACGATGCGGGCCATCCAGCCCATCTGTTTCCACAGAGAGATAGGATCCCAACCGATTTCCTGGAACATCCAGAGAGCTACTGCCGGGACGTGGCTAAGAACTAACGTTGCAAGGTTTGCGAGATACATGAGTTGAATTTCCTCCTCAGAACTTTTTGCATACACCCGCTTTCGCGAGTGGAGAACCCTTTATTACCGTGCGCGCCCGTGCAGCGCGTGCACCTTAAAACCAATCCGGGAAATGCCGTTCAGCACCAACCGGGCAGGAGCAGCTCTCATAGGATGCCGGTCTTGAGCCGCATGGCAGTCCGGTCGAAACCGTGACTGCCCTGGCTAAAGCCGGATTCCATTGCCGCTCGGGGTTATCCGCCGCCCAAAGTGAAGTTGACCGTGATCTGCGTTTCCACTTCGACGGGGTCACCGTTCAGGAAGTAGGGCTTGTATTTCCACTGCTTCACGGCATCGATCGCGGCGGGCGTCAGCATGGGGTGACCACTGACCGCACGCAGGTTCTGGATGCCGCCGTCTTTACTGATGACGGCCTGTAGCACCACGGAACCCTGCACACGGGCCTGTTTCGCCAGCGGAGGATACTGCGGGGTGACCTTGTGTATTAGAAGACCTTCGGAGACGCCCTGCGAGACGCGAACGCGCTGCGGAGTGGCTACCTTGGGGACTGCGACAGGAGTAGACGCGATGATACCGCCGATCACGCCGCCCATCTGTCCGCCCGGTACGCCGCCCGGAACACCACCGACCACGCCGCCCATAGCAGAACTCGGGGGCGCTTCGTCTTCCTTGATCATGGCGATCTTCTTAGGGATCGCAGTGGGAGTACGAAGTTGGCCGTTATCTAATTCGGTCTGAATCTTCACCACTTTTTGAATCGGCACCGCTGCCGCTGGAGGCGGTGGCGGAGGTGGCGGAGGCGGCGGAGCCACCAGGAAAGTCATCAATTGCTGTTTCGGTAAAGCTTCCGTATAGATCAGGGGTATCAATACCAGAACGAAAATCAGAAACACCTGGAGTGCAAACGACGCAAAGGTCGCCCAGGGGTTCTTCTTGCTCATCCTGTTTCCCGATTCAAGAAGGCTGTCTTCAAACATAAGCCTGTTCTCCGTCGTACTGGTTACTTAGACACCGCTGTTCCGTAATTTGCTCCCACAATTCGAGAGTTCCTCACGCAAAAACAGCGAAGGAGCCAAAACCAAAAAAATCACTAGTTCGAGGCCCCATTTCCACCTAAATCTAGAGTGGCATACCTACGGGCCCCCAGCTTGGCAGGCCCGTCTTTAATCCTTTGTTGTGTAACGACTTACGCCTTAACCTTCGATCGGGTTTTGGGTTCCGGGGCAGCCGGCAAACCGGAGCCACCCTGCGTACCACGCCAATCCTGATAAGCCACCAACATCGGAGCAGCGATGAAAATTGAGGAGTAAGTACCGATTATGATGCCGATTACGAGGGCAAGAGAGAAGCCGTGCAAAACTTCTCCGCCAAAAAGGAACAACGAGAGCACGGTGAGGAACGTCAGTCCGGAGGTCAGGACGGTTCTGCTCAGTGTCTGGTTGATGCTTCGGTTGACGATGTCGGAGAGTTTTTCGCGACGTAAGAGCTTGACGTTTTCGCGGATTCGGTCGAAGACGACGATTGTGTCGTTCATCGAATAACCGACCAAGGTAAGAATGGCGGCGATGACCGTCAGCGAAATGTCGATATTCAAGAGCGAGAACAGGCCCAGGGTGATGATGGTGTCGTGGAAGACGGCGACGACGGCAGCGATGCCGTAGATCAACTCAAACCGCAGCCACAGATAGACCAACATTCCAGCCAGCGAATAGAGGGTCGCGCGCAAAGCCTGTGCGCGAAGCTGTCCGCCGACCTGGGGTCCAACGATTTCGACGCTGCGGATACCAAAGTTCGAGGTGAAGAAATCCGCCTGGAGCGTCTGAATGACAGCGGGCGGAGCGACCGCGGAGAGGTCGTTCAGCGAGCTCAAGACGCCGCCATGCTGCTTATCGCGGAAGTCGACGATGGCGCGGGCGAGATCCTTATACTTCTGGTCGGCGTCAGTTCCGGCATGCAGCGGATCCTTCTGTAGAAGAAACTGCTGAAGCGAACTGAAACCGGTGTTATTGAGATCCTGCTTGCCTTCGTTGCCAGAAGTTGCGAGGGCCTTGATGATAAGATTCTTGCCCTGATCGAGTACCTGCTCGTTGGTTTCCTTCTGCTCGAGGGCGACGAGGACTTCGTTATTCGCCGGAGCGCCGTAGCGCTGAATACGGGCGTTACGAAGTCCGGCGCGATCCATGGCAGCGCGGATATTGTCCGCGTCGGGGGGGCTGGTGAACTTCACATACACGAGCGTTCCCCCCTTGAAGTCGACGCCCCAAGGAAGGATGTTGCCGGTGTTGTGGTAGCGCGTCGCCATGGAAATGATTCCGGTGACGCTGAAAACCAGCGAGAGAGCGAGAAAGATCCACTTCTTTCCCAGGAAGTCGATGCTTGTATTACGAAATAACTCCACGTTAAAACCCTCGAAACTTGTCAGTAAGCCGGATGGAACGCTGGTCCGGAAAACGATTCGCGGCCGCCATTGGCGCCCGCGAAGTGTCTAGATGCTCAAAGCTTCTCCGCGCTGGTGGCGATTGAGAATGCTATCGAAGATGACGCGCGATACAAACACGGCCGTAAACAGGTTGGCCAAGAGACCGAAGGTCAGCGTGACGGCGAAACCGCGCACCGGGCCCGTTCCAAAGATGAACAAAAGGGCGGCGGAAACGATGGTGGTAACGTGCGTATCGATAATGGTCAACCAAGCGTGGCCAAAACCCTGCTCGACGGCGCTGGGCGGAGTCTTTCCGCTACGCAGTTCTTCACGGATACGTTCGAAGATGAGGACGTTGGAATCCACACCCATACCGACCGTTAGGATGACTCCGGCGATTCCGGGCAAGGTAAGCGTTGCGCCGGTGAAGCCGAGGAAGCCAAGCAGAATGATCAGGTTGAGGATGAGGCCGAGATTCGCGTTGATGCCCGCGCCGCGGTAGTAAACCAGCATGAAAATCATGACAGCGATCATGCCGTACAGTGCGGCCCTAACACCTTGGCGAATGGAATCAGCGCCGAGCGACGGACCAACCGTGCGCTCTTCCAGATATTTGATTCCGGCAGGCAGAGCGCCAGAACGAAGGACCATGGAAAGGTCCTTTGCCTGCTGTTCGCTAAAGCTGCCAGTGATGCGTCCCTGATCGCGGATAGGCTCCTGGATGTTGGCGACTTCAGAGACCTTGCCATCCAGAATGACAGCCAGTGACTCGTTGATGTGCGCGCTCGTAAAGCTGAAGAAGCGCTTGCCGCCTTCACCGGTAAGGATGAAGCTGACGGCGGGACGCCCATTCTCATCGCGAGTAGGTTCGGCGCCGCGCAGGTCGCGACCGGTCACGGCAGAGACGCGCGAGATGAGGTAATAAACGTCGGTCGGATTTTCGCCGGAACGGCTGACGGTGCGTCCCTTCATGAGGACGGTATCGGGAGGCAACACGCCATTATGAGCGGCGAGGGCTTCCTGCTCGGAAGGATAAGGGCCGCCCATGGACTGCCGAATCTCCAGCATGGCCGTGGATTGCATGATCTCTTTGACGCGGCCGGGATCATCGACGCCGGGGAGTTGCACCAATATCTGGTACTCGCCGAGACCGTGCTCCTGAATGACAGGCTCGCTGACACCGAGCTGATCGATTCGATTACGGATGGTCTCGATAGCCTGGGTGACGGCGCGATTCTTGAGGTCGGTAAGCAGGGAAGGCTTCATCGCCAGCGTCCAGCTATTTTCCGCGCCCGAGGCGAGGTCATATTCAGGGAGACGTTCCTGCACGACGCGACGGAGCTCGCCAGAACTTTCCGGCGGAACGCCCTTGACCGCGATGTGGTCAGGGTTCTGCGTCGGATCGGGTTTGCTGACTTCGCCGAAAGGAATGTTGGCCTGACGGAGCTGGTCCTTCAGGGTCTCCACGGCGTGGTCGCTGTCAGCATTGACCGCGTCATTCACCTTTACCTGGAGGATAAGGTGAGTTCCGCCCTTGAGATCAAGACCGAGGTGGATATTCTCTTGCAGTCCTGCAAGCAGGCCCCCTTGTTTCATAGCCAGGGAGCTGCGAACCGGATCGTTGCCCATGAAAATTCCATAAGCAAACACGACCAGGACTGCGATGATGAAAACTACTTTCCAGAGCAGGTTCTTCTTCATTGAAAACCGCGACCGCCTACTAGGACTTGGTTGATTCTTCTGTGGCTACGGAAACGATGGAACTAAGAGAAACTTCCAGGCGGAGATTGTCAGGGGGAACGCGAAGCTGAACCGCATCATCTTTTATGGAGAGAATGCTCCCGCGAATGCCGCCGCTGGTGGTGACCTTGTCGCCCGACTTGAGACTACTCAACATCTGCTGCCACTTTTTTTGTTTCTTCTGCTGGGGCATGATCAGCAAAAAGTAGAAGATAGCGAAAATAAAGATGAAGGGGACGAACATCATCAGTCCGCCTCCGCCCGCCGCTTGCAAGAAGAGCGCTATCGATCCAATTACCATGCCTTTTTAGAACTCCGGTCAGTTTAACCGCGTTTCGACCGCCGTTGTATCAGTACCAATGCGGGGAAACGACGTGAATTTCACTTAGTACGAGCCTTGTAGCTGGCCAGTCAGACTTCTGCCGCCATCTTGCGCACCTGCAAACAGGTTTCGAGGGGATGGCTTCCAGGCCCTGAATAGACATATGCATCCAGGAATGAGGCAGACCAGCTTCGATTCAGGGAAGTTCGAACGTCCCGAAAGCTCCGTCCAGGCCGAAACCCGGCGAGGCCGCGGGAATCAACGCATCAGCGAAGTGCAACCTATGGCACTGAGACGCGAGGATCAAACAGCGGAACGGGAACTTGCAAACTCCCTAAGTTCAATAGAATGCCGCACTGTACTCATGGTGTCAAGGTAATAGGCCAAGTTGTGCACCGTGTTCAGTACTTGTGCGAGCACCTCATTGGACGAGTACAGGTGACGTAAGTAGGCGCGAGTGTAGCGCGCACAAACTTTGCACTTGCACTTGGGATCGATCGGGCCCTGATCCTTGGCGTAACGCGCTCCCTTGATATTGACCTTTCCCTCCGAAGTGAAGAGCAATCCGTGGCGCGCCGCGCGGGTCGGCATCACGCAATCCATCATGTCGACGCCCATGGCTACATATTGCACGATCTCTTCCGGTGTTCCGACGCCCATCACGTATCTCGGCTTGTCCTTGGGAAGCAGTGGAATGGTGGCATTCACCATCTCCCAAGTCTCATTGCGCGGTTCGCCGACGCTGAGTCCGCCGATGGCGTATCCGGGGAAATCCATTTCCACCGTTCGCTCGGCCGATTCCTTGCGCAGGTCGGCGTACATGCCGCCTTGCACGATTCCGAAAAGCGCCTGGTGCTGTTCCGCGCCATGCTCGCGAGTCTTGTCGGCAAACCAGGGAACCTCATGCTTGTGCGCGTCGAAATAATCCTTGCTGCGGCGCGCCCACCGCAATGTCATCTCCATCGATTTCTGCGCGCGCGTACGCTCGGCGGGAAATTCCGTACATTCATCGAAGGCCATGATGATGTCGGCGCCGAGACCGATCTCAGCGCC
>JBBRZF010000108.1:0-12032 GCA_038236965.1 Terriglobales bacterium
CGGTACGATCAGCGACATCCGCGTGCTCAACAGCGTACATGAAAAGCTGGACGCCAGCGCCATCCGGGCGCTGCAACGCTGGAAGTTCACGCCGGGCAGCAAGCATGGAGTTCCCGTCGACCTGGAAGCCGTGGTGCAGGTCCCATTCCGAGCGAAACACTTCAGTTACTGATATTGATTTTTCTGGACTAACCGGCGAACGCCGCGGAACCGCGCGAGTGGTGGATCAACTGGTCCAAAGCCTCGCTGGTGCATACCTCGTAATACTTTCTGTCGGTCCACGTCTTCAGCGAAAAATCGCGCGCATCGATGTGCGGGATGTTCGCCTCGCGAACCAGGATGCGGTGGAAGCTGCCGGAGGCGAGCGGAACCAATCCGCTGTAGAGACGCACGGTCTCCTGTCCCCAGAGAACGGGTAATTCCAACTCGTGCAGTTCGAGCGAGATCTCCTGTTGCAGTTTCTGGAAGGCAACGGGATTGATCTGAATGCCGCCGATGTTGTAACGGAGAAGGAATTCGTCGGGAGTTCCGCCGGTATCGACATCATCGACGGTCTGGAACGAAAAGACATTGAAGAAGCTTCCCGAGCCGGCGAGATATTTTCGCGCACCCTTGCTACAGGAGGAAAGGCGATCGCTTTCGTTCAGCGCCTTGGAGATCATGATGCGGGAGTTGCCGTCCATGAGGTACATGGGGGCGGAGTCCTGGAAACAGATGCCGATGCCCAGTTCGAGGATGGGCAGTCCCGCTTTTTGCGATTGCTCGTTGTAACCGCGCACCAGTTCGATCATCTGGCGCGCCAGCATACAGGTGCGCGCGACTCCGAAGCTTTGTTCGCCTTCGCGTTCGAAGGTGGCGAGAATCACGGCATCGCCTTCGATGAATACCTTGGTGGCCGCATAGATGGGCAACAACTTGTTCACGGGTTCGTAAAAGTTGAGGCTGAAATACGAGGCGGGATTCAATCCGCGCTCGTAGAGCGTACGCGTCAAGGTTGTTGAGTCGCGAATATCGGCCTTCAAAATGATGTGGTCGATAACCCTCTCTTCGGCGGGACGCTGCTCCTCGGGCAAGAGGAATTCGTACAGGGTGCTGTTGATGGCCGAGAGTTCGCGGAGTTTTTCGTTGAGGATGACGTTGATGCTGTCGGACGCCGAGTTCAGGGCCTCCATGCGGCGGATGTCGCGGTGGTAACGCATGAAGTCCGAGAGGAACCTTCCTGCGAATTTTGCGCGTTCGGCGGAGTTGTAACTTTCCTGCTTCTTGACGGCGGCGTTGAGCCGCTCCTGGGATATTCTTCCGTGCTCCTCGAGCAACTGTTCGACGCGCTTGCGTTCGGTGCGTGAGATGAGAGCATTCTTCAACTGCTGAGGATTGATGAGGGGAGCGTATTCGCCGAGCAGCGGCACGACTTCGTAGGAAGCGATGACGTGTTCCATGACCCCCTCGGTCTCCAGCGATTCCTGCCAGGCCTGCAGAAGCACGCGCTGGGCCTTGCCACGGGGCGTGCCCTCTTCGGGAGTTCCGCCGCCGACCATTTCCTGCGCGTTTTCCGGGGCGCTCAACCAGGCATCCAAGACGGCGCCGTTCTCGTCTCCGGGAAGAAGTTGGAGCGCGCGAAAGAAGTTTTGCGCAGCCTCGAGCAACAACTGAAAGCGATCGGGATCGCGATCGTAATTGCCGAGCATCACGTAATGTTCGGCGTTAAGGAAATCGTCGCGGCCGTCATCGGTAAACAGGAGACGATTCAGAAAAAGGTCGTAGGTGTTCGACTGCACGTCGCCGAGAAGCGAGCGACGCATTCGCGCCACGTTCTCTTTTTCAATCTCGCGCAGGGTGGTGAACAGGTCCTGTCCCACTTTGCGGAGGACGATCTTCTTGGCGACCTGCAGTTTGGCGAAACGCTCGCGCATTTCCAATCCGCGCGGATTGGCTCGCGGTCCTTCGTAGCCCTTCAACTTTGCCCGACAACGTTCGAGCACCTGCGCGTATTGGGCGGTGATCTCCGATCGGAGCAGTTTGATCAGCGCCAGGCGAGCCAAAAGATCGATGGAGCTATTTCCCAGATTCTTTGCCTGGTTGAGCGCGACGATCTGCAGTTCGGACAGGGCGCGCTTGAATTCCGTGACGGAATCCATTCGAGGCGGCGGAGGCGCGGGCGGGCCGCCGGTTTGCGGGCGCGGCATTCCCAAGGTTCGCTGCGGAGTCTGCGGCTGGCGAGTCGAGAGATCCTCTTCGACCAGATCTTCCACGCCGCCATGGCGGGCGATCAATCGCAGGATGTAGGCTCGCGCCATCTCGGTGAATTTCGGACTGATAAAGACGTCGCTACGCAGGTTGTCCACTCCGCGCGACAACCCTTCGAGAGCAATCTCCGGCGTATACGAAGCAAGCTTCATCTGCTTCGCCGCCTCGGCGACACTCACCTTCTCGAAAAATGAAAATCGTGCCATTGCGAACTCTACTCGCGACGCGCCTGCGGATACGCCAGCTACTCTGGAGATTGCGCAAACTCTACCACATCCAGCGCCAGCGAATGCTCCCTTAGTTCACCGATTCGTTATCGAAAATAGCACCTAATGCGCCAGAGGCAAAGTTACCAATGGTGTCCGGCGCGGCAAGAAAAAAGGCGCCCGGAGAGCGCCTTTTCAGGACAAGGAACGTGGGGGGACTACTGTCCAGCCGCGACCTTGCGTCTGCTGGCGAATTCGTCGCCGGGCAACCACTGCACCAGGGCCGGCATATCTGCGGCTTTGTAGCCCAAAGCGAGCCCGAATCGCGCCATCACGGCATTGGCGCGATAATCGGCGTCTTCGCGGAACTCGTCGGTCGGTTGATGGTAATTCTTGCCCATCTGTTCGGAGAACTTGTCCACCCACTCCTTGGGATGCCCTTCGAACTTGCTGCCGGTATTGACCGAAAATGCGGGGACACCGACGCGGGCGAAGCTGAAGTGGTCGGAACGATAATATCCGCCGGACTCGGGATGTTGGGGGGCCATCACGGCCATGCCGAAGTCTGCCGCCGTCTTATCAAATACGGGGGCGAAGTTCGTGCGCTCGTATCCGCCGGCAGAAACTTCCTTAGGGATTCCCAACGGACGTATGGAATCGTAATTGAGATTGAGCGAGATCAAGTTGGCAGGAACCGGGGGATGCTGGCCGAGATAGTTCGAGCCCCAGAGGCCTTGCTCTTCGGCGGTGACGGCGGCGAAGATCATGGTGCGTTTCGGTTTGACCGGAGAGGAGGCTGCCGCGCGCGCCATCTCGATGACCATGGCCGTGCCAGTCGCGTTATCGAGAGCGCCGTTATAGATGTTGTCTCCGGGCATGTCGGGATGAATTCCGAGATGATCGTAGTGTCCCGTATAAATGACGGCTTCCTGCTTCCGTTTGGGGTCGGAGCCTTCGACGGCGCCGATGATATTCTGCGATTCAAAGGGACGCACTTTGCTTACGACATGCGACTTCACGGTCACGGTCAAGGGCACGGGTTTGAATCCAGGCTTCTGGGCGGCGAGCATAAGGGCGTCGAGATTCTGTCCGCCAGCTTCAGCTATTTTTTTTGCGATCTCGAATTGCACCCATGCGGCGAGGTGCAACTTGGGTGCCTTATCGGTGCGCAGGTAGGAGCGCTCGCCCGACCAGGAAGAGCGCACCACTTCCCATCCGTAGCTGGCCATTTCCGTGCGATGCACGAGGATGACGCCGGCAGCGCCCATCTTCGCCGCCTGCTCGAACTTGTAGGTCCAACGACCGTAGTAGGTGAGCGCCTTGCCCTTGAAAAACGCGTCGTCGGTGGAGGGAGGTTCGTTGACCAGCATCAGCAGGATCTTGCCTTTTACGTTGACGCCGGCATAGTCGTCCCAGTTGTATTCCGGAGCTGTGATCCCGTATCCGACGAAGATGACGTTAGCATCGAGGTCGCTTATGGGGTTCTGCGATTCGTCCATCAACACGGCATCTTGCAACAGACGCAGGTCCATCTTCTCGCCGTTCGCGGCACCGATTTCCAGAGTGCTTCCCGGTTGCGTTGCGACGCCGACCATGGGGACTTTTTGTATGTAGGTACCGTTGTCGCCCATGGGCTTCAGTCCGGCAAGAGCGAATTGAGTGGCGATGTACTCGGCGGCGAGGTCTCCGCCGCGCTGTCCGGTTCCGCGTCCTTCGAGCAGGTCGCTGGAGAGGAACCTCACGTCGGCGCGAATGCGATCGGCGCTTACCGCCTGCATCGCCTGGAAAGCGCCTGCCGGCAGCGAACCGCCAGCTTTTGCATGGGACTGCCGGGCCTTACCGCGCGCGCCTGCCGGCACAACCGCCAGCGCGAATACCATCAGGATCGTTACAAGTGCTTTTCGCATCCATCGCTCCAGGAATGAATCTCTGCCCGCTAGAAAACTCTTCATTGTACGTAATGCGAGGCATTTACTCGCGAAAAGCGAAAGCCCGACAGGAACGCCGGGCCAAGAGTGAGATCCGCAAACTGCGGATCAATTTTTGGAGCTTCAACCAATGCGGTATTCAGAGACGTTCTCTTCGGGCTTGAAGAGCGGCGAAGACTTCGCGTCGTCGGCTGCGTACTTCGCGTGGATGGCCGCAAGTTCATCGCGCGACCAGCTCACAATGGTGGTCTCGATGGTTCCATCCTGCGCAATCTCGAAGACAGTGGGGACGTTCGTCAAACCGTAGGCGTTGGAGACAGCGTAGTTGGTACGTTCCTCGTCCAGCGCGGTTTCCATGGTAAGGCCATACTCTTTCATGAAGGCGCGGGTGTCGCTGTATCCATCCTCGGAGACGCCGATGACGCGCACGCCCCGCTTTTGCAACGCTTTGTTAAGCCGCTCGACATAGGGCATTGCGTACTGACATACGGGACAGCCGATCTTGTAGAACGCGAGCACGACAGGGCCTCTCAATAATGCCTTGCTCAACGCGAACTCCTCGCCCAGTGCGGTCTTGAGCCGAAAGTCCGGAGCCTTTGTTCCTGGTTTGAGTGCCTGCATCTATTCAATCTCCTGCTGATTTAGATTCGGATCAAGCTTTGCGGATTCGGCATGATTTCGAGCTTGCGAAGGATTTTACGGGCCAACCCGGTCAGGGGCAACAAGTCGACTTTTGCAAGAGAGACCCATGTGCCTCCCGGCACAGCAGTTTCGCTGGCGGCGATCACGGTCACGGAATAATCCGTGTTGGTGATGGAATGTTTCACCTTGAGCAACGGCTTCGACAGGTCATGCTCCGCGGGGGGCAGCTCCCACATTCCGGCCATCAGGGATTCGCCCACACCACGCTGGACCAGCAACACCGAATTCCGTCGCCGCGCCACGGAGTACACCAATTCTTTTTTCCTGCGCACATCGGGCGAAGGTGGGCGCGCCGCACCTTTCGACACGCACCACTTTCTTACGGGGCATGCGCCGCATTGCGGCTGCACCGGCGTACACACGGTTGCGCCTAGCTCCATCATGGACTGATTCCAATCGCCAGGACGCTGGCGGCTGAGCAGCGCTTCTGCCTCCGGCCAAAACTCCGGTTTTGCGAATGTACGTCCGCGCAACTGTTGGAGCACGCGCTCGACGTTGCCATCGACAACCGCCGCCGGATGGCCGAAGGCGATGCTGGCAATGGCCGCCGCCGTATATCGCCCGATGCCCGGCAGTTCGCGCAACTCGTCTGGCGTTCGTGGAAATTCACCGCCGCGTTGAACGATGATCTCCGCGACCGCGTGCATAGCGCGCGCGCGACGGTAATAGCCGAGGCCGCTCCACGCAGACAGCACATCCGGCAACCCGGCTTTGGCCAGCGACTGCACGGTCGGGAATCTTGCGAGGAACCGGCGATAGTACTCGAGCACTGCGGCGGCGCGGGTCTGTTGCAACATGATCTCCGAGACCCAGATGCGGTAGGCGTCCTTGGTTTCGCGCCATGGAAGCTCACGGCGATTGGCGTCGTACCAAGCCAGCAGCGCGCGCTGGAACGCAGACGTAGTCATCTTCGCGGTGACAGGGGGAGCAGCGCGTTTCGCGGGAGCTGGTTTCTTTCTGGACGGAGACATCGCGTATTCCGATTCTAAGTGTCTACGCGCTGGCTGCCAACCTGAGTCGGGACAACACGGTCGAATAACCGGGCATCCTCTCTCCTTACTGGGAGAGTTCCGTGTCCAAATCGTTCATGTTGTTCATCGCGTCAGCAGCCCTGGCCACCCTAAGCGCCTGTGGAGGCGGAGGCAGCAGCAGTAGCGCCAACCCTGTCGGCCCTCCCGGTACGGGAGGCGGAGGCGGCAACACAGGCGGCACCATCATAACGCCGACGGTTGTCACGGTGGCGGCTGGCGGCACCGTCTCCGGCGTAGACATCATCGTTCCCTCGGGCAGTCCCGGCCTTAACGCCGTGGTTTTGGGAACGGCTGCCCCAAACAGTACCACGGCGTCAGCGTCCTCAACTGGAGACGTGATCCATCGCGGAGCTACGCGCCGGGTTCTGATCTTTGGCACAGGGCTTTCCTCCAAAGTGGAGATCACCATCTCCGGGCCGAGAGACATCGCGGTCACGAATCCGCAGACGATAAGCTCGGATACCGGGAAGCCTGGAGTGGAGTTCACCGCGGTGGTTGACCCCAATGCCGCGCTGGGCGCACGCACGGTGCGTCTACGTTTTGGCAATGATGTTGCCACCTTTACTGGCGGGCTGGAGGTGATACCGTGATGCGACTTTCGCGGCTCCTGGCATTGTGTTTTCTTGTTGCGACCATCACGTCGGCGACCACGGTCATTCCCATGTCGCTCGAGGACATTACGCGCGCATCCACTACGGTGGTCGAAGCACGCGCCCTCAACTCCCACACGGCATGGAATGCCGAACACACTCTTATCTACACCTACACGCGCTTCCGAGTGAAACGTGCGCTGAAGGGGCAAGCTGCAGAGGTGGTGACCGTAAAGCAAATGGGCGGACACGCGGATGGATATGCGCAACACGTTTCCGGCGTGCGCTACTGGGCGGACGGCGAGGAAGTAGTTCTGTTCCTTCATCCCAGCGAAAAGAATGACGGCACGCTGGTTGTGACCGGATTGATGCAGGGAAATTTTGCAGTGCGGCATCTGCCGACGGGCGATATCGAGGTGGGGAATGGCGTGCCGGACGTCACCGCTTTTGACCCTGCTCATCGCGCGCTCTCCAGCTATCGCGGCGCGAAGATGTCGATAGGCCAACTTGAATCGCGGGTGCAGAAGGCGGTGACGCAATGATCTCGAAAACTTTTCCGCGTCGCGCGAGCGTCGCCTTCCTTCTAATGGGGGCGATAGGAATTGTATTGAGCATTCCGGCCTTCTCTTATCTGCCCATGTTCACGCGCGGAGGCGGCGTGGCACAGCCGGACCATTGGGACTTCGGTGCCTTCCCTGTCGTGTGGACGATCAACCCTGCCACGGGCACGAACATCAGCGGCACTCGCGCCGTGGCCGATGTGGTGCAAGCCTCGTTCAACACATGGACGTCTGCTCCGAATACGGCCATCGCCCTATCGCGCGGGCCGGATACGGCCAGCACCTCGGAGGGCTTCGACGGACAAAACCTTATCTGCTTCGTCTGCACAGGCGACTTCACCAAGGAGAGCAGCACCCTCGCGGTGACCTTCACCACTTCTGCCAACGCAACCGGACAGGCCACAAAACACGGAACCACCGCGACCTTTGTCGGGCAACTGATCGACGGCGACATCCTCTTCAATCCCAACACGAAGTTCACGACCGGAGGAGGCACGGCGCAAGACCTGCAGACGATTGCCACACACGAGATCGGGCACTTCTTTGGGCTGGACCACTCTGCCGTGGTGAGGGCGACGATGTTTCCCTTCGCGCCAGTATCGCTGAACACGCTGGGCTGTGATGATGTGGCCGGGATTTCTTCGCTGTATCCGAAGAGCGCGCCAGACGTTGCGGTGGGCAACATCACGGGAACGATCCGCTTCACCTCTGGTAGCGGCGTCTTCGGCGCCCACGTATTTGCCGACTCGGTGACGAACAACGCGCAATTTGGCGGCACCATCCGAAAGACACCGATCGGCGCGATATCGAGACCGGACGGGACGTACACCATCGGCGGCGCGCCGCTGGATTCCTTCAACATCACGGCCGAACCGCTCGACCAACCTGTGGACAGCACCAACCTGCCGGACTTCGCTTCGGCCTTTGGCCAGAGTAGCCTGCAAACCAACTTCAACACGCGTTACCACTGATGTCGCGCGCAAGAGAAGGCCGCCCTGACGAGGCGGCCTTTTCATTGCTCCACGAGAATTCTATTTCGGCTGCGGCGCATCTTTCTTTGCCTTGGCCTTTTCTTCTTCAATCTGTTTTTCGATGTCCTGGCGCAGGCGATCATATTCGGTCAAAGTAGTCTGCTGGTTTTCGATGGCCTCCAGATAAATCCTCTTATGATTCTCGGTGTCGGCCTTGTCCGCTTTTTCCTGTAATGCGTGCAGTTTATGCTCCAACAGCGAACGTTCCTGTTTCACGGTGGCGAGCTTTTCCTGGAGTACGGCACCCTTGTCGGGCGCGGCTTCGGGGACAGCGGCAGGAGCATCCGTTCCGGGAGTCGGGGCTGTGGCTGCGGTCACGTTGGCGGCCCCGGCCTGACCAAGCACTGCGGTAACGGCTGCTGGAGAACCGCTTCTGGCGGGTGCGGGGGCAGGCGCTTTTTCCGGTGCTGGCGCAACGTGCTGCGGCATGTCGTCGTCGGTGTAGATGCGCTTGGCTTTCTTCTCCGTACTTTTTTGTTTCGAGGCGGCCACAATGGGGTCCGGCTCTTGCGAGTGCACGAGGGGAGCGCAGAACATCGCCGCACCCATCAACACCGCGACGGAAATCGTTTTCAAATCTTTCATCTCTCGCTCCTAGTAAGAAACTTCGTGAATGTTGAGCATCGACGGAGGCGAAGGCACGTTGTTGTTCTTCAGCGCGCAGGCGTTGAAGTTGATGACCGCGCTACCACCGAGTGTGTTGTCCACGTAGGATTCCTGTCCGGCAAGCACCGCTCCGACGATGTTCGTCCTGTCGGAACCGCCGCCGGTGAATTTCACTACGCCGCGTACCAGGATCAATCCGTAGAATTGCAGGCCGCCGTGGATATTCAGATCTCCGTCCACAATGAGGATGCCATTGCCCGTAGAGCCAGCGGTGATCTGCAAGTTGCCCGGGACATAAGTGACCTGCGGAGTTGGGCAGCCCGCACCTGTCCAGGGCGTAACACTGGTATTGCATGCGCCGAAGGACGAGTCAGGCAGCGGATGATCCGGCGGTGTTGGAGGAAATGCCGGAGGAATACCAAACTGCTGACGCGTCTCATTGCCGCAATCACCGTTGGCCGTTCCCGTAGCCACCGTGCACGAATAGTTGTAAGGAGCGCTGCGAACGTCCGTCGCGCTCGATTTGTAGCTATTGATCATGGCCGGAATGTCGTAGGTCCACGCTTGGTTCTGCGCAACGATCGGGTCGGTGCCCGCCTTCAGGGTCTCTGACCTATTCGGATTATCCACCGTACCGGAAGCGTAGATCGCATATTTGCTGGTGTCGCAGGTCTTGCCGGGAAGGCTGGGGCACGTCCATGTCGTGACAGCGTTGCTGCCATTTCCGGTCGTGGTCGAGGCGCAGTGCGCCGTGTCACAACTGCAGGAGTCGAAGCCGTTGACTTCTAACGCACCATTGAGGGTGACGTGATCCTGCGAGTCCACCGCGCCTTTGGTCACGATGGGTGGATTGTTGGCGACTTCCATCTGCACCATGCGACGCGAACCGAGCGACGTCATAGCCATGGAAGTGAGGCGGTAGACCGTAGTGAAACTAGTAGCGCTGTAGGCTTCGCAGGTCCCGGCGCCACCGGGCAATTGCAATTGATGGGTTCCGTCCCAGCAAATAGGATAATTTGCTGTGCCGGTGGACGCGGCGGTCACCAGATAGGGAGTCGCCGAAGCGTTCGCCTTCTGGGTAACGCGTACCCACTTGTAATCGAGCGAGCCGGTGGTGCCCTTGTACGGGTCCGAAGTGCTAGTGGCACTGGTGTACCAACCCGACGAGCCTTGCGATGTACTGCAGGGAACGTTGAGAGCACTTGCGGCCACGTCGGAAGAGATCGTGCTCAGTCCCGTGAACTGTTCGTGACAAAGTTCGGTATCGAAGAATTTATTGGTCGTCAGCCAGGGCGCGACCGTTTCGCCGCTGCCCGCGTTTAAAATATAGTAGACGCCGGTTGCCGTGCCGCTTGCAGGCATGATCAAGGGTTTGATCGTTGGCGACACGCCTGTCATCAAGCGCACGCGCGCTTCCTGCAAGCCAGCCATGGCTGCGAAATAGGCCTTCTGTTCGTCGCGATAATTGCCATTGATCGCCGTCTCGGTATCGGCCATGAAGATGAGTCCCATGGCGATCGCAGTGATCAGCAAGAGAGCCAACATGCACATCAGTAGCGCGATGCCCCGCTCGTTCTTTCCTGCTCGCACGTTCATCATCATGTCGCTCCTTAGTTCGCCGGGATGCGGACGCGGGCCACAAATGCCATCACCGGTCGCAAACCGCTCTGCGAGTCGCCTCGCCGTGCCAAAACGTTGATATTGATCTTGATGGTACGAATGGTTTTCAGCGCAAGTTTTCCTGCGGTAGTGCTGTAATCGGTCGGCGCAACCAGCGCGCCATTGCTGTCGTAAGCCGTGAAAGCGTTGACTGGCTTGTAGGTCGCGAACAGCGTGTCATTTGAAGTGTTGCTCGCATAGCTGGTGCCGTTGATAACGTAGGCGGCCACTCCGCTTGTTCCGCCGTTCGCGCCTCCGCTATTGATCACGTCCTGCAATTCCGTTTGCGCGGAAATGGTTTGTGACAACGGCGCTGTCGAATTCGTTTTCGCCAACTGACTGCGCGAGATCTTGCACGGACACTTGCTAGCGACACCGTCGGAGGTGAGCTTATAGTTCACCACGTCCACCAGGCCGTCACCGTCCACATCGCCTTCGAACCAGATCTCGTCGTAGGCGAACTTCACCAGGCCCACTGCGTTCTTGGAATCGTTTTCCGGACTGGCATTCAGTATGCCGCTGGCGTACATCTTCGTATTCGGATATCCGGCAGTATGCAGATCACGAGTGATCTGGTCCATAAACTCGCGCGATTCCTGCGTCAAATCAGTTTTGCTTTCTTCCGTTTTGTAGCGCTTTTGTACGTTCGAAACCTGCTCGAATACCACGCCCATCACGACCATCAGGACGGCCACCACGATCAGCATTTCCACAAGCGAGAAGCCCGCCTGCCGCATTTGCCTTGCTCTGTTCCGTTGCATAGGTCCTCAGTTCCCCAGCACTGCGATGGTGCGCAGCGTGACCGGCGGCATAAAGAAACGCAGTGAAGTATTCGCCCCTACTTGCGCGGCCCCGGCTTGTCGCGCCGAAACAGTAATCAGCTTTGAGAAGTTATCGATGGTCAGAATGTTCCAGCGTATGTCGTAGGTGATCTGCCGTCCGGCGGAGCCGCACGTCACATAACTGGCTTTGTAGCCGGACGCGATCGCGCTTTGCGCCTGCGTGAAATCCACCGTTCCTGCCGAGGTAAGGGCGGCGCCCAAGGCGCTGCCCGCCGTGGCGGAGCCGACGGTGTTCACGGTGGTTACGGTTCCCGCGCAATCCGTTACTGTCAGCGAGTTGTTGGTCGTCTGCGCAGCGATGGTGTCCAGCATGGCTTGCGCCGTCAGCGTTGCCTCGGTATCCAGTTTGTTGCGGTTGTTGCTGCTGATTGCGGTGGTGATCAGCACCAGCACACCCGCCAATCCAACGGCCAACATCGTCATCGCCAGCATTAGTTCAATAAGACTCATGCCGCCTTCCCGATGCATCTGCCCACGCCGCATTCCAATCCGTATTCGCATTGCTCCGCCTCGCATCCTCATTACTGCCATTTGTTGCCCTGGTACATCCAGCTCTTGATCCGGCCACCGGGCGTTATCGTTAACGCTGCCCAGCCTGTCGAGCCGAAAACGTTGTCGCTCTTCATATAA
>JBBRZF010000109.1:0-12013 GCA_038236965.1 Terriglobales bacterium
TCACCAAGGCCGGCTACAAGCCCGGCGAGCAGATCGCCATCGCGCTCGACCCCGCGGCTTCTGAGCTTTACAACCATGGCGAAGGCAAAGGCTACATGTTCTGGAAGTCCGACAAGAACGTGAAGTCCAGCGAAGAGATGGTGCGCTTCTGGGCCGATTGGGCGCGCCAATATCCCATCGTCTCCATCGAAGACGGGCTTGCGGAAGATGACTGGGACGGATGGAAGTTGATGACCGACGAGATGGGTTCGAAGATTCAGCTCGTCGGCGACGACCTGTTCGTTACCAACACCGAGCGCCTGAAGCGCGGCATCGAAAGCGGCGTCGCCAATTCCATCCTTATTAAGGTCAACCAGATCGGCACAGTCACCGAGACGCTCGAAGCCATCGACCTCGCGCGACGCAACGGATACACCTCCGTCATCTCGCATCGCTCCGGCGAAAGCGAAGACACGTTCATTGCCGACCTCGCCGTCGGCACCGCCGCCGGACAGATCAAGACCGGCTCCGCCTCGCGCACCGACCGCATCGCCAAATACAACCAGTTGCTCCGCATCGAAGAAGAACTAGGCATGGCCGCCAACTTCCTCGGCCTCAACGCCGTGAATTATCACGGAGACCTGGCGACCAAAGCCGGAGCGTAAAGATTCACCACAAAGGACACAAAGAAACACGAAGGGGCACGAAGGCTGGGAACCAGAAACAGGGAAACAAATCCCTTCGTGCCCTTTGTGGTTCAAGGTTTTGCTTTGCTGTTGCTTTTGGTTTTGATTGAAAGGTGTTCATGCCTCGTCCGAAGCCTCTGATCCTGATCATCCTCGATGGCTGGGGATACGCTCCACCGTCGCCGGCGAACGCCATTTCGCTGGCGCGCAAGCCTACCTATGACAAGCTGCTCAGCGCGTTTCCCAACACGCTGGTGCACACCAGCGGACGCTTCGTCGGACTTCCCACGGGGCAGATGGGAAACAGCGAAGTGGGGCATCTGAACATCGGCGCCGGGCGCATCGTTTATATGGACATCACCAAGATCGATCTCATGATCGAGAACGGCGAGCTGTTCACGAATCCGCTGCTCCTCCGCGCCATGGAAGCCGCGAAGCTCAACGGACGCAGCCTGCATTTCTGCGGACTCCTCAGCGATGGCGGCGTGCACTCGCACCAGAATCATCTTTACGCCATGTTGAAGATGGCCAAGCAGAATGGCGTTGAGCGCGCCTACGTCCACGCCTTCATGGACGGACGCGACACGTTGCCCATGAGCGGCGCCGGATACATCGAACAGCTTCAGCAGAAATCGCGCGAACTGGGCGGACTCGGCCAGATTGCCAGCGTCAGCGGTCGCTACTACGCCATGGATCGCGACAAGAAGTGGGAGCGCGAAAAGCTTGCGTCGGACGCGATGATCCACGGCAAGTCGCTCGCCACCTTTGCCGACGCGGTGCAGGGAATGAAGGAATCGTACAACCGCAACGTGACGGATGAGTTCATCATCCCCTTCGTTTGCGTGGACGAAAAAGATCAGCCGGTTGCCACCATTCGCGATGGAGATGTGGTCATCAATTTCAATTACCGTGCCGACCGCGCTCGCCAGATCACGCGCGTGCTCGCCCGTGAGAGCGGACTCAACGCCACCGGCGGCCGCGACCTTCCCGACGCCGAAACCCTCGATGCGGTCATCCCGCGCGGCGAAATTCCCAAGGACCTCACCTACATCTGCATGACGCAGTACGACCAGAAATTTGCGCTGGCTTACGTTGTGCCCACCGAATCGCTCGGCAACATTCTGGCGAACGTGATGAGCCACGAAGGAATGCGCAACCTGCGCGTCGCCGAAACCGAGAAGTACGCGCACGTAACCTACTTCTTCAACGGAGGCGTGGAGCAGCCGTTTCCGGGCGAAGACCGCGTCCTCGTGCAATCACCGAAGGTCGCAACCTACGACCTGAAGCCGGAGATGAGCGCCGCGCAAGTCGCCGACGCCGTCATCAAAGCCACCGAAGACGGCACCTTCGACATGATGGTCGTCAACTTCGCCAACGCCGACATGGTGGGCCACAGCGGACGCATCGAGCCCACCATCACCGCCGTCGAAACCGTGGACTCCTGCCTCGGTCGAATCTACCAGGCGGTCACGCGACGCGGCGGCGCCATGATCATCACGGCTGACCACGGCAATGCCGAGCAGATGATTGATCCCGCCACCGGCGGCCCGCAAACCGCGCACACAACCAATCCCGTGCCGCTCATCCTGGTCAGCGAAGACGCGAAGAATTTCCACCTCCGTACCGACGGCGCGCTACAAGACATCTCCCCCACCATCCTCGGCATACTAGGCGTCCCGCAGCCAAAGGAGATGGGAGGGAAGGATCTGAGGGTGGGGAAGAACGAATAGAACTATTGAGTCATTGAGTCATTGAGCTATTGAGTCATTTACACTACTCCTGAATCGTCATCTCGACCGAAGCGAAGCGAAGCGGAGAGACCCTTTGTTTCCCCTCGGCCTAGCTCACTCTCTCAATGACTCAACAGCTAAATGACGGCATCTAACTCTGCACCATCAACTGGAGGTAATGTGAAAATTCTTCTGCTACTCCTGTTCGTCTCCGCCTTCGCTTTCGCGCAGGAAAAAAACGATAAGCCCAACAAGGTGGAAGGCAAAGCTCAAACTACCAAGTCTGGTGTCGAATACTGGGACATCAAGCAGGGAACTGGTGCCGTCGCAACCAAGGGACAGACCGTCAAGGTTCACTACACGGGATGGCTCGAGAACGGCAATAAGTTCGACAGCTCCGTCGATCGCGGCGAGCCCTTCAGCTTCAGGCTCGGTGCGGGCGAAGTTATCAAAGGTTGGGACGAAGGCGTTGCCGGCATGATGGTCGGCGGCAAGCGTCAGCTAAAGATTCCTTCCAGCGCTGGATACGGAGCAAGCGGCGCTGGCGGCGTAATCCCTCCCAACGCCACGCTTATCTTCGACGTCGAATTGCTCGGTACGAAGTAGCGTTTTAGAAAATGAATTTGCCACAAGTGCAGGCCTGGCAGCCTGCACTTGGTTTTGGTGGAAGCGCCCGGCTTTAGCCCGGCGATTAATCACCTAACCTTCCGGTGCAAGAGACAGAAAGCCCCAACCGAGCAGCTTTCTTCATCGAAATGCACCAAAACACGTCCCCATCACGCAGAAACGACTGTTTCTGTGCAGCCGTAAAGTGCGCTTCTTCCGATAAAACGAAGAGGCAAACGACGCCGGGTGCGGTCCCTTGGAAGCGCTTGCGCCCGGTGGTAGACTACCTTTGCTGAGCGGGAGTAGTTCAGCGGTAGAACGCGAGCTTCCCAAGCTCGATGTCGCGGGTTCGATCCCCGTCTCCCGCTCCATTTTCTTTTTGCGACCCGCCATGATCATCGGCATCATCTCAGACACTCACGGCCTGTTGCGCCCGGAAGCCATGGAGGCCCTTGCTGGAAGCGATCTAATCCTGCACGCGGGAGATATCGGCGCACCCTTCATCATTCCAGCCCTTCGCGAGATAGCCCCGGTGGTCGCCATACGCGGCAATGTTGACGAACACGAAATCTGGGCGCAGGAATTTCCAGCCACGAATGTTGCAGAGGCTGAAGGATTTTCTTTCTACCTGCTGCACAACCGCAAACAGCTCAACCTCAACCCCCGCGTATCCGGATTTTCCGCCGTCATCAGCGGACACTCCCACCAGCCCGTCACCGAGATAAACGACGGGGTGTTGTACTTCAATCCCGGCAGCGCTGGCCCCAGACGATTTCACCTACCCATCTCGCTGGGCAGAATCACAATTTCCAAAGGGAGGCTGGTTCCCGAAATCATTCCTATCGGCTAGCTTGTCAGGCTGGAATCATTCCCGAAACCTCGTCATTAACATAATATCCGTTATCGGACGTTGCAAATAAAGGTCGCGTGAAAGGCTGCGGCAACGCTGGACGCAGATTGCGGAGTTGCAACTACTGCGCGAGCAAATAACTTCTTCCCAAGCGATTCCCCTTTTCGTTCCTGCTTGAGCGCGTCTTGACGCGTGAGCCCTCATCCTTTACCTTCTGCTCACGTGCCCTCCCACTTCACAGGACTGAGCCTCTCCGAGCCAACAGGCGGCGGCTTGGTCCCGGTACGCCCCAAAACGAGCCGAATGGCTCTTACCAGCTTGGCCTTGGGGGTGATTTCCGTCTTTGCGCCAGCGGCGATCGTCGGAATCGTCCTGGGGGACATTTGTCGCAAATCAGGATTGCCAGGAGTGACTGCGACTCGTACGGGCTATACGCTACAGCTACAGGGCTGCGACGCTGACTCGCACGGCCTCGTTCCGACCTACCAAGTGCTGGTGCTTCCGCCAACTACTGGTGGACGCGCATTCTGTATCGACCAGAGAGGCCTGGTCCGGGTACAAGGCTCCAACGCCGCCGACGAATGCTTTGTGTCGGAATTTCCGGTAATATAACTAGCCTTTTTACAATCACTTACGTTGCTAAATATGAGATGATACTTCAGGAGCAACTCGCCGTTAATTCCCTGCTTGGCGTTAACTTTGGGGAAGCTAGATGAAGCGGCGATTGGGCTTTTTGCGGCAGTCGTCGCAGATGCCGTAGACCTGAAAGGTATGGCGAGTAGTAGTGTAGTGGTGCTTGCGCCCGATCTCCTGCTCGATCTTTTCAATCTCCGGGGAGAAGAATTCGACCGAACCGCTGCACTCCGTGCAGACCATGTGGTGATGATTGCGTCGATTGTACTGGTGTTCGTAGCGGGCTACGCCGTCCTGAAACGCAACCTCGCTGGCCAGCCCACATTCGGTAAAGAGTTTGAGGGTGCGATAGACGGTGGTAAAGCCTATTTTGGCATCCTTCTTCTTGACCAGACGGTGGAGTTCATCGGTGGAGAGATGGTCGCGTGTTTCGAGAAATGTGCGGAGGATGGTGTCGCGCTGCTCGGTATGCTTCAGTCCCACGCGCTTGAGGTGGGAATGGAATATCTCTTCGGCTTGGCGCACCATTTCGCGCGAGATGGAAGAGTGGTCGTCAACACGTTTCTGCAGCATGGGCGATTTTCCGAGTGAACTCTTGCAAGCATAACATGGCACCCGACAATGCCGAGCCGCTCATCCTGCTGCAATACATGGCGTTACCGCGAAAGTTTCTGTAGGTTGCCACAATCGTGCGGCGTTTTCGGTTGCGAGAGAGAAGGCGAAAACGTCAGCAACTCCGCTTATTCACAGGCGTTTCGCTTACAATCGAAGCTCCTCATGAACTTGACTGCCAGCTCTCCTACATCCAGCCCTATTCCAAAAAGACGCTCCAGGTTGTTACTGGCGCTACGCATTTTTATCGTCACATTTGTATTGCTGCTGCTGATTGCGGGCGCGGGATACCTGTGGTTCCGCGCGGCTGCGAACGCGGCGCTGCCGCAGTTGGACGGCAACATCGATGTCGCGGGACTGAGCGCCCCGGTGAGCGTGATCCGCGACGCACAGGGAGTTCCGCACATTCGCGCAACCAATCTCACGGACCTGGTGATGGCACAGGGCTACGTGACCGCGCAGGACCGGCTGTGGGAGATGGACACCATGCGTCGCTATGCGTCCGGCGAACTGGCTGCGGGACTGGGAGCGAGCTTCGTCGAACTCGACAAGGCACAGCGGACGTTAGGATTGCGCGAGGTGTCCGAACGCGCGGCGCAGAATATGTCGCCCGAGCAGCGCGCCTTTTTCGAGGCCTACGCAAAGGGAGTGAACGCCTACATCGCCGACCACCAATATTCCTTGCCACTTGAGTTTCGAGTAGCGCGCTACTTTCCCCGTGCCTGGACAACGACCGACTCCTTCCTGGTCGGCGCGGCCATGGCCGAAGGTTTGAACCACTACACCTACGCTCACGAATTAGGGCGCGAGAAGGTTTTGGCGAAGTTGGGGCCGGAGCTGACTGCGGACCTTTATGTGAGCAGTTCCTTCCGCGACATCCCTCCGGGCGGCGACAGCAAAGAGATCAAGGGAGAGGCCGACGCTCCTGCGCCAGCAGAGACGCGGCGAAGAGCTCCTGCCGGACGCGGGAAACGGCATCGCGCAAGTCTATCGGAGTCGCTATGGAATCTCGCAGATACTACCTTGTCGAAGCCCGGCCTGATTGCCGGGCCGGATGCGATTGCGAGCGCATTTCGCGACCCGGTGGCCGCGGGGTCGAACAACTGGGTGATAAGCGGTGAACATACTGCGAGCGGAAAGCCTCTACTCTCGAACGACATGCACCTGCGTCACCAGATGCCTAACGTGTGGTACGAAGCGCAACTGGAGAGCGGCGAGTTCGACGTCGCCGGGGTCACTCTGCCGGGAGTTCCCTTCGTCGTGGCCGGGCACAATCAGCGCATCGCGTGGGGATTCACCAACGTCGGGCCCGACGTGGAAGACATCTACATCGAGAACTTCAATGACAACGGCGAGTATCAGACGCCGCAAGGCTGGCGCGCTGCTGAAGTTCGGCACGAAACGATTCGAGTGAAGAACGGTCGCGATATTGCACTCGATGTGACGGTGACCCGGCACGGGCCGTTGATCGCGCCGTTCGACAAGAACGACAAACGCCACCTGGCCTTGAAATGGGTCATCTACGATCCGAAGGCGCTGACGTTTCCATTCTTCGAAATCAATTCGGCCAAGAATTGGCAGGAGTTCCGCGCGGCATTTTCGAAGTTTGGCACTCCCGGACAGAACGTGGTTTACGCCGACGTCGATGGACACATCGGCTATCAAGCAACGGGAATGGTTCCGACACGCGCGTCGGGAGACGGCGCAGTGCCGGTGAGCGGTGCCGATGACACGCATGAGTGGACGGGATACATTCCGTTCGAACAGTTGCCAAGCGTGTACGATCCGCCCTCGGGCGTGATTGTAACGGCGAATGCGCGCATCACCCGCGACGGCTATCCACTGGAAATCGCTACCGAGTGGGCCGGTCCCTATCGCACGGAGCGCATCTACCGGGTACTGCGCCAGCCCAGAAAATTCACGGCTGCCGATATGCTTGCGTTGCAGAACGATGTGCTGTCGGAGATCGACCGCTATGTTGCCGAGAGGCTGGTGTACGCGGTTGAACATCAACCGAAAGCGAGCGCGCGCGCACACAAGGCGGCAGAACTGCTGCGGCAGTGGGATGGAAGATTGCTGGCCGATTCGGCCCCGGCGGCGATAGCGGCCGTGTCGCGACAGAAGCTGGCCAAGCTGATGTTGAAGCCGAAGCTGGGCGACAAGGCGACGGACTACGTCTGGTTCCGCCAACCGGTGTGGCTTGAGACGGCGCTCTTGTTCCAACAGCCTCGCTGGCTTCCTGCGCAATTCAAGAACTATGACGAACTGCTGACCGCGGCGCTGGAGGAGGCGGTTGAAGATTCGCACGCTCCGCGTGAGTTGTCTTCGTGGAAATATGGCGACACGTTCCCGGTGGAGAGCCGGCATGACTTGTTCGGCAAGATTCCCTTGCTACGGCGAATCGCCGGACCGGGCGTTCAGCCGCAATCAGGCGGCGGCCAGACAGTGAAGCAGGTGGGACGCGACTTCGGCCCTTCCGACAGAATGACCATCGACTTGTCCAACTTGGACGCCTCCACGCTGAACATTGTGAATGGGCAATCGGGACACTTATTCAGCAAACACTTCAACGATCAATGGCAGGCCTGGTACACAGGAACAACCTTCCCGCTTCCCTTCTCGGCGGATGCGGTGCAAAAGTCGAAGGTTGACGAACTCATGTTGACCCCGGCGAAGTAGCGAAGGCGCGAGGCAAACAAAAAGAGCGGCTCATGGCCGCCCTTTTTTCTTGCTGAATGGGAATTAGTTACTGCCGGCAACCGCCGCATACGCAGAGCCAACGATATCAATCTGTAATGGAGTGAGGTCGCTGGTGGCAATACCGTAAATGCGTAACTCGCCGCCTTCAATCACATACATCACGTCGCGGTGCGGGACAGTAATGATGGAAGTGACGAGGCCACGCGTGAGGCCAACGGGTTGAGTATCAATCTTCACGTTCCCGCTGCTGGGGTCGTAAATGGAGAGACAGCCGAGGCTTCCGCAGTTCTGTGCGCCCACCCAGAGCTTGGCTCCGTCGGACTTGATGGTCGTGTGCGTTCCGGGGCCAATGGCAACGGAAGGCGTGGCGGTCATGGCGCCGATATCAACCTTCTGAATGATGCCGCCGGCGCCATTGGGCGAACCGGTGACCCAGAGGGTTGTGTCTTGCAGCGTGGCAACTCTCGCAGCATCCACATTGACGGAACGGGTTGCGCCGGTTGCGATGGTCCACTCCGTGACGCGCGCCTGGGTGCCGCCGCACTCAGGACCGCAGCTCAGGATGTAGGCCTTGGTATCGTCAGCCGAAAAGTAGGCAGCGACCGGACGCGAGAATGTTCCGAGTGGCACGTTCAACTTGGTTGGCGCGGGATTGGAGCCCGCGATGGCCGTAGTGGGATCGATTAGGTAAGCGTCGTCCGAAGTGTCGCTGAAGGCAAGCAACTTTGTGACCGCATGGTTCGCGGCCAGGTAGCGCACGTTGGGAATCGGTATCCAACTGGTGATGACGCGATTCGTGCGCAGGTCCAACACTTCTATAACGCCCGGAATGGTGTTGTCGATAAGAGCGTTGCGAACCGCGACATATCCGGTCTTTCCGTCGTTCGTGGAAAGAAAACTGTCCGTGAAGCCTCCTGTTGAAATGGAGGCGAGACGCTGCTCGGTCGGAGTGTCCACCACATCAATGGTGTTGTTCTTGGAATCGAATCCAAGCACGGTGCTCAGGTCTTGCGAGACGTACAGCAGGGTGGGAGACCCGCCCATTTGTATGGTAAAGGTGCTGCGTACATCTTTTTGGGCATCCACAATCTGCAGCAGTCCCGAGAAGGTATTGGTGACGAAGACTCTGTTGGACAGATTGCTGACTGTCGATTGCTTGTTGGAGGAGCTACTGCTCCCGCTACAAGAGGCGAACAGCAGGATCAACATGACCGCGCAAACAAGTAGGACCGCTCTCTTCAAGCGAAAGACTCCATTCCATACGAACGTGCTCAAATGTAGCTGCTGGAAACACTTGAGTATATCACCCAAGATGCTGCACAACCCCAATGGCGAGCACGGAGGACGAGCAAGGTCAACGTTCCGAGTTCGCGGCCCGCTCTGAAGTCGGGAGCTCGCGCGACGGTGGGATTTCGGAATGCGCGAATCTGAAGTATTCTGCTGAGATGGCTAGCGATTTTCTTTCCCGGTTACGACATGGTCCCCTGCTATGTGACGGCGCGATGGGTACCCTGCTTTACGACAAGGGAATCTTTATCAATCGGTGTTACGACGAACTCAACATCTCGCAGCCGGAGCTGATCCTGGGGATACACAAGGAATACGTCAAGGCCGGCGCGGACATCATTGAAACGAATACGTTCGGCGCCAATGCGTTTCGACTGGCGCGACACGGATGCGGAGACAGCGTTGCCGACATCGCCCGCGCGGGCGTCCTCATTGCCCTGCAGGCGACCGCCGGAACGGATGTGCTGGTCGCCGGTTCCGTCGGCCCGCTCGGCGTGCGCATAGAGCCTCTAGGCAAGTTGGCGTTCTCTGAGGCGCGTGACGCCTTCCGCGAACAAATAGCGGCACTGGTGGAAGCGGGCGCCGACCTCCTCATATTGGAAACTTTTGGATACATGGAAGAATTGCACCAGGCAATGCTCGCAGCGCGCGATGTGGATGCGAAGATTCCCATCGTGGCGCAGGTCACGATCGACGAAGAAGGTAACTGCCTCGACGGTTCCCTGCCGGAAACCTATGGCTCGCGACTGGGCGAATGGGGCGCGGACGTTATCGGGTGCAACTGTTCGGTCGGTCCCGTCGCCATGCTTGACGCGCTGGAAACGCTCCGCACAGTGACCACGCTCCCGCTCTCCGCACAGCCCAATGCGGGTATGCCGAGGAGCGTTGAGGGTCGCAACATCTATTTGTGTTCGCCGGAATATATGGCCAGCTACGCGCGGAAATTCGTAGCGGCAGGCGTTCGACTGGTGGGCGGATGCTGCGGAACTGCCCCGGAACACATCAAGGCGATGAAGTCGGCGTTGCGCGTTGGCGAGGCGCGTACCAGCAGCTTTCACGTAGTCACCGAACCGGCAGCACATGCGCTGCAGCCGAAGCCGGTTGCCGAGCGTTCGCAACTGGGCCGCAAACTCGCGTCGCAAGAGTTCGCCACGCTGGTCGAGGTGATGCCTCCGCGCGGGACGGATGTTTCCAAAGAACTGGAAGCGGCACGATACCTGAAGTCCGTTGGCGTTGACTGCATCAATATCCCCGACAGTCCAAGAGCCTCGGCACGCATGAGCAACCAGGCGCTCTGCACGCTGGTGCAGCAGCAGGTGGGGATCGAAACGGTTTTGCACTATACCTGCCGCGACCGCAACGTGCTCAGCATTCAAAGCGACCTGCTGGGCGCAAGCGCCATAGGGATACAGAACTTGATCTGCATCACGGGTGATCCGCCTAAACTGGGGAACTATCCTGACGCGACTGCTGTCTTCGACGTGGATTCCATCGGACTGGTCAATATAGTGCGCAACCTGAACTCCGGATTGGATATCGGTGGCAATCCCATCGGGACGGCAACGGCGTTCATGATCGGAGTGGGTGCAAATCCGGGTAGCCCTGATATCGAAGAGGAACTGGGGCGCTTCGAATACAAGGTGGAAGCGGGCGCCGATTATGCGGTCACGCAACCGGTCTTCGACGTGGGACTACTGGAAAGTTTCATGCGACGCATCGAACAATTCAAGGTGCCCGTGCTAGCCGGAATATGGCCGCTCACCAGCCTGCGCAACGCGGAGTTCATGCGGAACGAACTGCGCGTCTCGGTGCCGGATGCCATCATCGAACGGATGGGCCGGGCGGCCAATGCTGAAGCGGCACGCATGGAAGGCGTGGCCATCGCGCGCGAGATGTTGACGCAAGTCCGCGCCATCGTGCAGGGAGCGCAATTGAGCGCACCTTTTGGACGATACACAGCGGCCGTGGATGTGCTGGAAGTGCTGGGGAACAGCAGGAGCGCCGGTCTCTGAATCATTGCTTGAATCGCCCCAAGTCCCTTGCTCCGCTACTCTGAAATTGGACTACAATTGCCCCAAGCAGGAGAGGACCTTTGCCAAAGTTCGAAGAATGTTTGCAGCGGCTTGAAACCATTGTGACCCAGTTGGAGAAGGGCGAAGTACCGCTCGAGCAGGCACTGAAGTTGTTTGAAGAAGGAATGCAGCTCTCAAGCAACTGCCGCAAGGAACTTGAAGAAGCGGAAGGCAAAGTGGAGATCCTGCTGAAGCAGAACGGGAAATTACAGCCTGAGCCGTTCGAGCCAACCACCGAACGAGCAAAGGGCTAAATGGGTTTAGTGCTCGCTGCCAGGCGGGTGCGACCGCATTTCCGACCGCACTCCGCAAGAGGAGTGCGCTCCGTTTCGGAGGCTGATATGCATGCATTCAACGTGGTTATCGCAGTCGCTGACTGTGTCAAAGCCGAACATCTCGCTATCGCCTTGCATCCCCATTTCCGAGGAGTATTCGTCGCCAGAGACGGTGACGAACTGCGCCGAAGTCTCGATGATAGCGTCGTTGATCGAGCGAATGCGGTCTCCGGTATGCAGCCCCGCCCGTCCCCAGACGCTCTGGGGATTGCCGAAGAGGAGAGTGGGCGCGCCGCCGGCGCTGCGCCACGAGTACGCCCGGTGATCCGCGGCCACGCGATCCGAATCGTCGACCGCGGTATCCCACTTTACCGAGACTCGCAGACCGGCAAAGGCGAGATACCGTTCGAACTCCAGTGGGTGAGGCTGTCGCACGTATCGCTCGAAGAACCGACGGGCCTCGGCGGGCGAGCCGCTCACTTCGGCGACCGCATGCTCGACATCGGTCGTCGTGAACCCGCGTGGTCCGGAGAAGCGATCAGAAAGCAGCCGCAGCACATCGGCGAGGGACCGTCGGCTGCGA
>JBBRZF010000110.1:0-11918 GCA_038236965.1 Terriglobales bacterium
CCTCGGCGAACCACTTCCGCGAAATCTCGGCCGCCCTGCCGAGCCCGACGATGCCCGGCAGATTCTCTGTGCCTGCGCGTCGCGAACGCTCATGGCGTCCGCCATAGAACATCGGCTGCAACAAGGTTCCCTTGCGCACAAAGATTGCGCCGGTCCCTTGTGGCGCGTGCATCTTGTGACCAGAAATCGTAAGCAGATCGCAACCTATCGCCTTCACGTCGATGGGAATCTTTCCTGCTGCCTGCACCGCGTCCGTATGAAACCAGACATCGGCCTCGGCGCACACCTTTCCAATCTCCGCGACAGGTTGAACAACGCCTGTCTCGTTGTTGGCCATCATCACGGAGACGAGCTTCGTATTCGGCCGTAGCGCCTTGCGGATGTCGTCCGGTGATACCACGGCCTGCCCGTCCACCGGAACGTAGGTGACCTCGCACCCCATCGTTTCCAGCCGCTTGCAGGCATTCAGCACCGCATGGTGCTCGATGGTGCTGGTGACGATGTGGTCGCCACGCTCTGCCAATCCAAAGACTCCGAGGTTGTCGCCCTCTGTGCCTCCGCTGGTGAAGACGATCTCCGGCGGTCGCGCTCCGAGCAAAGCCGCAACGCTCTCGCGCGCATGTTCCACCGCGCTTCGTGCCTGCTGTCCCTGCTGATGTATGGAGGACGCGTTCCCGAATCTCTCCAGGAAATAGGGCGTCATCGCCTCCAGGACCTCTGGCAGAAGCGGCGTTGTAGCGTTGTTATCGAGGTAAATGCGATGCATCTTCGTTACCTCTATTGTACGGGAAAACACAGCGTTTTCGCGGCTTCCGAGACGCTCATCCCAATACAAAAAGCCCGCGCCTTTCGACGCGGGCCTTGATAGATCCGTCTCGTTAACGCTGGTCGATAGGAACGTACTTGTTGGGGTACGCCGGTCCAATGTATTCCGCGCGAGGACGGATCAACCGGTTGTCGCCCAACTGTTCCAACACGTGCCCGGCCCAACCGGAGATACGCGATACCGCGAAAATCGGGGTGAACAGGTCGATATCGATGCCAAGCGTGTGATAGGTCGAGGCCGAGTAGAAGTCAACATTGGCGTTAAGCTTCTTCTCCTTGTTGATGAACTCCTCGATCTTGAAGGAGTAGTCGAACCACTTCGCTTGTCCGCTCGAGTAACCGAGGTCACGCGACATGCGGCGCAGGTGGGTGGCGCGAGGATCTTCCGTGGTGTAGACACGATGTCCGAATCCGGGAATCTTCGCCTTCTGGGCGAGCATGCCCTTGATGTAATCCACCGGGTCGGCACCGTTCTGGTCGATCTTTTCGAGGATCTTGAAGACTTCCTCGTTAGCGCCGCCGTGCAGCGGGCCCTTCAGTGCGCCGATAGCGCCGGTGACGGCCGAATGCATGTCGCTCAGCGTCGCCGCGATGACGCGTGCAGCAAACGTTGAAGCGTTGAGTTCGTGGTCGGCATGCAGAATGAGCGCAATGTCGAGAGCGCGTGAAGCAGTCTCGCTGGGCAGTTCGCCGGTCAACATCAGCAGGAAATTGCCTGCGTGCGAGAGCGAGCGGTCGGGCTCGATAAGCGGTTTGCCCTTGCGTATGCGGTCGTAGGCCGCAACGATCATGGCTATCTGCGAGGTAAGGCGGAAAGCCTTGTGCTTGTTCGCCTCGGCATCGTTGGTCTTTTCTTCGGGATCGAAGAAGGAGAGCGACGAAACCATGGTACGCAGCACATCCATAGGCAGGGCGTGCTTGGGCGCCTGGCGAAGAAGGCTGATGATCTGCGCGTCCAGTTTGCGTTCGCGCACCAGTTGAATGTTGAAGTCGGCCAGTTCCGCGCGGTTCGGCAATTTTCCGAACCACAGTAAATAGCACGTTTCTTCGAAGGTGGAGTTCTCAGCCAGTTCGTGGATGTCGATGCCACGATATGCCAGAATGCCTTTATCGCCGTCGATGAAACAAACGCCGGAATTCGCCGCTACGACTCCTTCCAGGCCCTTGGGTGGTTGTGCTGCCGTTGTGGACATGAGTCCCTCTCACAAATTACAGGATTAAATAATAACGGATGGAACCAATCTACGCAGGACCCATTTCTTGCTTCAGCTAATTTAGATGCAACCACTAAGGCAACCGATTGTTATACCTCATATTTGACTCCAATTCCAACAACCTCACAAGGGAATGTGACTGAAATTCTGGTTCTAAGCCCGTCTATTGTTTATACTTCTCTGCTTTCCCAAACTGCCTGGCGGCACGACGTCTATGCGCCGCCCGCATGGAGATTCCATGAAACGCCGTATCTTAATGTTCGCAATCCTCGCCGTGCTTCTTTCCAGCTTCAGTGTGGCCGACGAAGGCATGTGGCTGTATAACGCGCCTCCCAAGGCGAAAATCAAGGCAAAGTACAATTTTGAGCTGACCCAGCCTTGGCTGGATCATCTTCGCCTGTCCTCGGTCCGCGCCGGCGGCGGTTCCGCCTCCTTCGTTTCGCCCGATGGCCTGGTCTTCACCAACCACCACGTAGGTGCGGGTTGCGTTCATAACCTCTCAACCGCCACCAAGGACTACATCAAGGACGGCTTCTACGCGGAAACCCGCGAGACCGAACCCAAGTGCCCCGGAATCGAATTCCAGGTACTGCTGAACATCAAAGACATCACCGCCGACGTACACGCCGCGGCCAAACCCGGCATGTCGGACGCCGAAGCTGGCACCGCCCAACGCCAGGTCATGAGCAAGTTGGAGCGCGATTGCTCCGACACAACCAAGAACATCCGTTGCGACACCGTCACCCTTTATGCCGGTGGCATGTACCACCTCTACACCTACAAGAAGTACAGCGACGTTCGCCTCGTAATGGCGCCGGAATTCGATATCGCCTTCTTTGGCGGCGATGCCGACAACTTCACCTATCCGCGCTACGACCTCGACATCACGTTCTTCCGTATCTATGAGAACGACAAGCCGATCTCGACGCCGAACTACCTGAAGTTCACCACCACCCCCTTGAAGGAAGGCGACTTAATCTTCGTCTCCGGCCATCCGGGTTCCACCGGACGCCTGTTGACGACCTCGCAGCTTGAATATCTGCGCGACGTTGCCTATCCCAATCGCATCAAGGCCATGGAACGCAGCATCAAGAACCTGCAGGCATGGAGCGAGAAGTCGCCTGAGAACGCCCGCGTTGCGGAACGCTTGCTCTTCGGCTACCAGAACTCCTTCAAAGCCATCACCGGATACCAGTCCGGACTGCTCGACAAATCCTTGATGGCAAAGAAGGCTGCCGACGAAAAGGCCCTTCGCGCCGCCGTGGATAAGGACGCAAAACTGAAGGCCGAGATTGGCGATCCCTGGACCGCTATCGAAGCTGCCAGCAAATTCCAGCGCGACAATTACCTGCGCTCCGCCTACATGGGCGACGGAGCTATCCCGGGACGCATCGCCGGAATCGCGCGCACACTCCTGCGCGTCTCCGATGAAAAGTTGAAGCCCAACGATCAGCGCATGCGCGGATTCCAGGACAATTCCCTGCCGAGCATCGAAGCTGGCCTTTTCTCCGCCGCTCCTTTGAGCAAGGAACTTGACGTGATGCAGGTCACCGAAGCCCTCACCGATATGAGCGAGAAGCTTGGAGCTGACTCTGCTTTCGTCAAGTCCGTACTCGCCGGCAAATCGCCGGAAGATCGCGCCAAAGAACTGGTGATGAATTCCAAGCTGGACGACGTCGCAGTTCGCAAGGAACTTTACAAGGGCGGCAAGGAAGCGGTAGACGCCTCCACCGAGCCGATGATCCTGCTGATGAAGCAGCTCGATCCGGAAGCTCGCAACATCCGCAAGGAACAGGAAGACAAGGTTGACGCGGTCGTTCGCAAGAACGGCGCACTCATCGCCAAGGCCCTGTTCGCCAAGCACGGCACCGACATCGCTCCGGATGCCACCGGCACCCTGCGCCTCAGCTATGGCGTTGTGAAGGGCTATACCGTCAACGGCAAGAAGATTCCCTTCCACACCACCATCGGACAGGCGTTCGCATACGAGGCTCAGCACAAAGCAGTCGCTCCCTATAAACTCCCTGAGAGCTGGGGCAAGGCGAAAGACAAGCTGAACCTCGAAACCTCTTACGACAGCACCAACACGGCTGACATCATTGGCGGCAACTCCGGCTCGCCGACCGTCAACCGCAAGGGTGAAGTTGTCGGCATCATCTTCGATGGCAACATCGAGTCGTTGCCCATGAACTTCATGTACGAAGATGTGGTTGGACGCGCCGTCATCACGGACTCCACCGCCATCATCGAATCACTGAAGAAGATCTACAACACTCCGGCACTCGTCACCGAACTGCTTGGCACTCCGGCCCCGGCTGCAAAGCCCGCCGCTACCGCCAAGAAGGAAACGAAGAAGCCTGCTGCCTCGGAAAAGAAAGTCCCGGCAGAAACGGCCGTACCGAAGGCGAAGTAGAGCTGAATCAAAAGCAATAAAGAACCCCGTCCTGCAAAACAGGACGGGGTTTCTTCGTTTGCACGCTGCGAACTTTTCGCTTTGGACTTTCAGTTACCAAATTACAACTTACCCAATTACCAACTTCCCCGACTACTCTGGCCAGATGGAACCCGCCGTCCCCTCAAGAACATTCTTCTTCGCCGCCTCGCTCAACTTCAGCGCGCGGAATTCCACAAGATTCTTCGCGATGTCCGACACTCCCGGACTCGGCCAATCCGTCCCGAACAACGTCTTTGCGGAAATCTCCTCCAGTCGCGGGAAATAGGTCAGCAGCGTCTTTGGCGGCATCCCGCTGATATCGAGAAACACATTGGGATGTCGTCGCACCAGGAAGAACGCTGTATCCATCCACAAGGGACGTCCACCATGCGCCAAAATGATTTTGAGCTTGGGAAAATCCACGGCTACATCATCCACGTAGATCGGGTCGGCATACTTGTTACGCGCACCCGGAAATATCGATGTCCCCGTGTGGAACATGACCGGAATGCCGTTGGCCTCAGCGGCGCGATAAATGATCTCCAACTCCGTCACGCCGTTCAAATAGTCATTGGGATAGAGCAACTGGTGCGAGGGATGAATCTTGATGAGCCGGATCCCGAGGCGCACGATCTGTTCCATGTCGGCCATTACGTTCTGCGTGTGCCGCGGATGGATGCTCCCGCAAGGAAGCAGACGCCTGGGGTCCTCCTGCACATAACGCGCAATCCACGCGTTCACCTCGGGAGAAAAGCCGATAACCTCGGGCGCAACGTAGTTGATGAGCACAGCGCGGTCGAGTCCCACGGAATCCATGTGCTTGAGGAAAGCCTTCGGCGACCGGCAGAACTCGGCGATCTCCGCAAGGTCTGTGCGATTCCGTTGAATGGCCGCCAGGGCCTCAGGCCTGAACATCTCTAGCGGCTGAATGTGTATGTGACAGTCAGTGATCAACGCGCCCTCTGCTTCAGAGAATTAACAAAAGCCACGCACCCCGCGTGGCCCTTGTAATTGATTTTTCCTTTGCTCTACCTTGCACCTGGTTCTTGTGATCTGTTACCTAAATGTGACACGACTTCGCGCCGCGTTTGGCCAGGTATTGCTGATGATATTCTTCCGCGCGATAAAAGGTCGTAGCCGGCTCGATCTGCGTCACGATCTTCTTGCTGAAATTTGCCTGCGACTCCGCCATCACCTCGCGGGCGACTACCTCCTGCTCCGGAGAATGGAAGAAAATCACCGAACGATATTGACGGCCCCAATCAGGCCCTTGCCTATCCTTCGTTGTCGGGTCGTGCATCTTGAAGAACTGGTCCACAATGGCCGCGTAGCCCACCTTCTCCGGATCGAAGGTCAGCTCGACAACTTCTGCGTGTCCGGTCTCATCCGTGCAAACGTCGTGATAGGTAGGATTCTTGAGCGACCCGCCTTCGTATCCGACGGCTGCGTCCAGCACACCCGGAATCTCGCGGAACGCGACTTCTACTCCCCAAAAACATCCTGCTCCAAAAGTTGCTTTTTCGCTTGCCATAAAAATCCCTCGTCCAATAGATGCGAAAAGCTGCGCAAGGACTCACTTCGACAGGCCGCGAATTCCGGGAATGAGGGATGGAACCCTCGCCTTGTAGGCGGCGAACTCCGCACCGAACCTGTCGGAGAGCAGTTGCTCTTCAACTCGCACCCGCAGCATGGTCGCCACGGCAAATACGAACAGACCCGCCAACAAACGCTTGGGCGTACTAAAAGCCAGGCCCGTGGCAATCAGCATTCCTCCAATTCCCGTGTAAATCGGATTCCGTACCAGATTGTAGGGGCCGTCCGTGACGAGTTGGTGGTCCTCAACTAGTCGCGCCGCCACCGCCCATAGTTTGCCCAACGCGCGCAGGCTTCGCATTACCAGCCAGACGGACGCCACCCCCAACAGCATCGCCAGCACTCCAACCAACGGCTGCCATCGTTCATCTAGGAACGGAGCACCTATGCCGCGCCTGCCACTCCATACAAATGCGTATCCTACCGCCTGCAGCGCTATCCAAAGCATCGCTCGCGAGTCACGCTTGCTCTCGCCGAAATCCTTTGAGCGCTTGCGGAAGAGGAACAGTCCGGCAAAAACAAACCAGCATGCCATCACAAAGTACGCGGGAAGCTCATTCCAGAGAAGACTCACAAACACCTCAATAGAGCGGCACCTTGGAATCGATCGCCTTCGACCAGTAATCGATGCCGCCGCGCATGGACTGCACGTTCTCGAATCCCTGCTGACGCAACCAGGCAGTCACGTTCATCGACCGAACACCATGGTGACAATAGACAACGATGTGGTCCTCCGGATCGAGTTCCTGGTTGAAGCGCAACCCGACCTCGCCCATCGCCATATGCGTAGAAGGCTCGATCACGGCAGTCTGCCGCTCCCACGGCTCACGCACATCCAGCAACACCACGTGCGAGCCGGACTCCAATTCCGTCTTCACTTCTTCAGCCGAGATCTCGTAATCCATCTACCACGTCCTTTTCATCGCGAAGAGCCGCTCGGCGGTCACCCTCATGTCCGCCGTCTCCATCACCACGGCATCCACTCCGCAGAACGGGCAGACCGGAGTCTCGCCCTCGTCCCAGAATTCACACATCGACTTAAACGCAAATAGACGCTGACAGTTATAGCAACCGCATTGCGCCTCAGGATTCATCCGCTCGTGCTGTCCGTCTGCCATATCAGTACCCGTAATCCGTCTGCGCAGCGTAAGCGTGAGTCTTCACACCGAGCGACGCTGCGCGTTCTGCGCCCAACACCTGCATATAACCTTCACGGTCTGCGACTCCGTGAATCCACGTCTTCGCCCAATCGTCGAAGTCTGCCTGCGTCTTCGACTCGCGGTGATACTGCATGAAGAACTCATTGTCGCGCTTGTAGTATCCCTGCACAGGCGAAGGATGCGCGCCCATCGGCGACTCCACCACGGCGCTCACCAGAAACGCCGGAATCACCGTGCGATTCGGGTCGCTCGCAATCACCTTGGGCGCGACGATCTCCTCTGCAACCACAATCACCTTCTTCGCCGCACGCACGCCTTCCAGCATCACGCCGAAATTTCCCCAGCAATGCGCATTGCCCTCCGCGTCGGCACGTTGCACATGCAGGATGGTGGTATCCGGATTCAATGCGCGCACCGCATGAAGCTTACTGGGCTCCCCTCCGAACGGATCATCCATTTCCTTAAAGAAGCGATTCCCTTTCGCAACATCGCTGCCCAGCGCCGAACGCATCGGCAGGAACGGAATGCCCATCGCGCCAGCTTGCAACGCCAAGGCGACTGAGAAGTTCGTCAGGTTCGTCACCCTTACGCGCCCGCTCTCCACCTCGCGACGGAAGTTGTAGGCTGAGCCCATCATCACGTTCCCGACCCACGCTCCAATGACTTCCTCTACGCATCCAGCGCCAATCAACTGGTCGGCAATGATGTCGAAGATGGGCCCTATTAATATGAGCCCGCGCTTCTTCTGGCGAATCATTTCGTGTCCGGCCGAGAACGGAATCATTTGCTCCATTTGCAAGCCGAGCGCAACCGAGCACCCATCCGGTATGTGAGTCGAGATTGCGTCGTGCATGGAAACAAGTTTGCTCACAGAATCACCCGCGCGCGCTTGATGATGGCGTTAATAAAATGGTCGCCATGCCGCAGTACCTGCAACGCCTCCGCATAATTGCCATGCGTCGCTCCCAACTGGATGGCCCAGCGCAGCAACTCTGCCATGCGAACTTCGAACTCGTCTCCCTCGCCCCACGGACTAGGCTCGCCCGTAACGCGACCAGACCGATAGTGGAACGAGCCGAACAGCACGTTCTTGTCACAGTCGTGAAGGCTGACGCCGGTCTCCTTGTAAGCCGCGTAATTCATGCCGTCGATGATCAGCTCTTTTGCTTCGGTCTCCGTCATCGGCCGGTCCACCTCGGACGACGTCTCTCCATGAACGCACGGATGCCTTCCTTCGCATCTTCCGTGCGCATCAGGTCGTCATTATAGATTCCCTCGGCGCGGGCCAATCCCTTATCAAAGTGAATCGCGTCCCACGCATAGAACGCCTTCTTCGCGATGGCGAGCGCCGCCGGGCTCAACTGTTGCACGCGCATCAGCGTCTCCGCCTCCAGCGTCTCCGGATCGTCGGCGACGCCGTTCACCAATCCCATTTCCAACGCTTCTTGTGCGGTCACCGCGCGCGCCGTCAGAACGAGTTCGGCCGCGCGCTTCTGGCCGACGCAAGCCGCCAACGCCACCATCGCTACCGGAGGAAACGCCGCCAGCTTGATCTCCGGGAACGCGAACACCGCATCCTTGCTGGCGTAGATCATGTCGCACATCAAGGCAAGTTCAGCTCCTCCGCCCAGGCAATGCCGCTTCACGGTGGCAATCAACAGTTTGGGGCTCGCAACCATCGCGCGGATCACCGCATGGAATTTACCGAGCATCATGCGAACCATCGGCTCTTCATGCGCAGCAATATCCACGCCTGCGGAGAAGACGTTTTCGAGGCTCGAAAAGACAACTGCCATCACGCTCGGCCGACGCTCAAGGTCGGCAAGTGCGTCCGCCAACTGCTCCATCATTGGAATATCAATAATGTTCAGCGGCGGATGGTTCAGCGTGATGCGCGCAATGGCACCATTGATCTCAATCGTCAAGCGGTCGGGTCTTGAACTTGCTCCAAGCATGGTTTCCTACTTTGTCCAGAATCCTTCTTTGTCGTACTCGCGAATGGCGCGCAACTCCGCCTCGCAAGGCTCCTGCGTTTCACGCACATTGTCGGCCACGCGCAGCTTCCATCCGGTGTTCGCCACCACATCATCGACCGAAATCCCGGAATGATTCGTCGCCAGAAATGCTTCGCCATCATCGCCGAACCGCAGCACGCACTTCGTGGTGATCACCGCCGACGGACCTCCGCGCGGTAATCCCACTCGTCTTCGCCATCCAGCGCCGTCACCATTGCCGGGACTCGTTATGTATGCAACGCGCTCTGGCAGTCTGCGTTTCGAGTGCTCCAGCAGCACAACGAAGCGGTGCGCCAGCGAAGCGATATCGCATGCGCCGCCTGAGCCCGGCAGACGCACGACTCCGGTCTCGGTCTGCACTTCCGTCGAATTCAGATTGCCGTAGCGGTCCACTTCCGCCGCGCCCAGGAAACCGAGATTCACGCGTCCGCTCTGCAGCAGGCTCATGACGCCCATCATGTCGAGACACTGCGTAGCGCCAAACAGATTGGGCGGGTCGGCCATGGTGTAGATCAATTCTTTTGCCGGAGTCGAACGGATGACGCCGTTTTCAAACAGGCCAACGGCGTTCGGCGCATGCGTCTTCTTGGCAACGACAAAGGCGATCAGCGGCAGGCGCAGTCCCACGAAAACAATCTCGCCGTCGCGTATTTCGCGCGCAGCAGCGGCCACCATCAACTCGCCCATCGTATAGTTCGTGGTCTGCATTCGATTGAGTCTACCAGCCCCGACGATTTCCTTTGAAGCCCATACGCCAGCGAAAAAGGCGCAGCCTCTTTGGCCACGCCTTCCGCTTTAAACCAGGAACCAAAGCGCGCCTTAAAGATTGATCGCGCTCTTTCTCACTTCGCCGATGGAGAGCAGCGGATCTTTTGCGCCTTCCTTTTCCACGATCCACTTCTTCTCATTGCGCAAGATGTCCAGCAACGATGCCTTGTCTTCCGCGTTAGGAAGCATCTGCCGAACATGCGACTCATACTCCGCGTCGCTCAACTGCTCGCCTGTCTTGGCATGAAACTTCTGACCGGCCCAGCGGCCTATGTCGCGATTGAACCTGATGTCTGGCGCATACAACGGCTCGTTGCCCGGCGCCAGACAGACGTTCAAACGCTCCACCAGTTGCGCCACTTCGTCGCGATAGAGCTTGCGATTGTAGTCATTGATGTCATCCAGATCGGGGACCGCCTCGTTCTTCGGTTCGTCATAGCGACCCTTCACGCCCCAGACATAAGCCCAATGCGCGCTCGAGGAATGGTCCGTACCGAACAGGTCGTACGAAGTCGAGATCCACTTGTTCAGATATTTCTGAATGAGCCATCCCGGAATCACTCCGGCTTGCACCACGCGACGCAGGCCGTCGTTGCCCGTGCCCATGTGGAACGCCTCTTCTCGCAACATATACGACATGGAGCGACCGAGCGGCGCGAAGGCCGAATACTTCAGCATCTGCAACTGGAACTTGCCGTCGCGATCGACGAAATCCGTGTAGGTGAAAAAGTCGAGCCAGTTGTCCACATCTTCATTGAACGAACCGAGCAGACGTTGATTCTCGAAGGCGCGACGTTCCAGCATCTTCTGCGCCTCGACCTTCCCCGAACTGCCGAAGTACTCCACCAGCAGCGCACACATCTGCCAGCCGTGACGCATCTCTTCAATCATCACGCGCGTGAGCGCCTTTCGATCCCAATCCGTTGGCGCGGTCTCGAAGAGGTTGCGCTGCTGCTCCACCGATGCAAACTCCGTGTCGCCCTGGTAGACGACCATGTTGAGCAGTGCGTCGCGAATCTGTTGAGTGGGAATCTGGCGCAAGTTTTCCCACTTCTTCTTTCCCTTGTAGTGACCGAACTGGATCTCGTCCGTCTCGATCGCGCCGTATAGCGTATCGAATTTGAAGTCGGCGATCTCGTCGCGATTCACGCCGATCTCCTTGCGCCAATCGTCGAACAATCCTGCCCAATCGGAAAAACTACTGACCTTCATTATGGAAGCCATGATTCCTCTTTGCGACCGCCCTCGGCGGCCGGAAAACTTTTAGAGTTGCAGCCACACGGTCTTCAACTCCGTGTAATGTTCCACGGCATGAGCGCCGAGTTCGCGCCCGAATCCGCTCTGCTTGTAGCCGCCGAACGGGAGCGACGCATCCATCAGTCCGTAAGTGTTGATCCAAACCGTTCCGGCTCGCAGACGCTTGCTCAACTGGTGCGCCTTCTTGATGTCGCACGTCCAGATGCCGGCGGCCAAACCGTACGGATTCGCATTGGCCAACGCGGCTGCTTGCTCCACGTCATCGAATGGAATCGTCGCCAGCACGGGACCGAATATTTCTTCCCGCGCGATTTTCATTTCATTGTGTACGCCGCCGAATACGGTCGGCTCGATGTAGAAGCCTTTACCACCGTCCACCTGCGCGCGGTTGCCGCCGGTGAGGATGTTCGCGCCTTCGCTCTTGCCCGCCTCGATATAGCCGAGCACCGTCTTCATCTGCTGTTCGCTGACGATGGCGCCCAATCGCGTCTTTGGATCGAGAGGATCTCCGGGCTGCAACTTCTTCGCACGCGCAACCAGTTTTTCAAGAAACTCGTCGTGAACCTTTTGCTCAACGAACAAGCGCGAACCTGCGCAGCAGACTTCGCCCTTGCCGTAGAAGATTCCATTGATGGCGCCCTTTACCGCGGAG
>JBBRZF010000111.1:0-11845 GCA_038236965.1 Terriglobales bacterium
ACATGAGGTTCTTCAAGCACGTTACGATCTTGCACGGCTGCGCAGTTGGCGGAGGATCCATCACCTATGCGACGACCATGCTTCGTCCGCCGGACAAGGTGTGGGAATCGGGCTCGTGGGCTGGACTTGCCGATTGGAAAGTCGAGATGCCAGAGTATTACGACACGGCGTCGCGCATGCTCGGGGTAATCGAGAACCGCATTCTAGGCCCTGCGGATCTGCTGCTAAAAAAAGTGGCGGAAGCGACCGGAGTGGGTTCAACCTTCTATCGCACCAGCGTCGCCGTGTTGCAAGGTCCCGAGGGAAGTCCAGGTGGAGACACCATTCCCGATCCTTTTTTTGGCGGTGCAGGGCCAGAACGTACCACATGCAAGGGCTGCGGCGGATGCATGATGGGCTGCCGTCATGGCGCTAAGAACACTCTCGATCTTAACTATCTTTATCTCGCGGAAAAGCGCGGCGCTCAAGTACTTGCGGAGACGAAGGTGGTCGACGTGAAGCCTTTGAATGGAAGCGACGGCGCCGACGGATACGAAGTTAACACCGTTAACTCTATTTCGCTTATCGGAGGCGGGAGGCGGCGATTCACTTGTCGCGGCATTGTGTTTTCGGCTTCGTCACTTGGAACTATGGAATTGTTGTTCAGTCTTAAAGATAAGGGCTCATTGCCAGCCATCAGTGATCAGCTTGGAAAGCGCGTGCGTACCAACTCCGAGTCGCTGATCGGCGTTCGCATTCCCGGTTCGAGCGATGACCTGTCCAAAGGGGTGGCGATAGGTTCGGGAGTTTACATCGATGAACACACGCACATTGAGGCCGTTCGCTATCCGAACGGGTCCGACGCGATGAGTTTTCTCTCCACGATACTCACCAGCGGACGTCCCGGAAGAGCGCGCATAGGGTCGTGGGTCAAGAACCTTCTGCTCTCAATGGTGCGTCGGCCAATCAAAACCTTTCAGATCCTACGTCCGCATGGTTGGGCCAGAGAGAGCGTGATCCTGCTCTGCATGCAGGCTCTAGAGGCGCATATCGACATGGCTTGGGAGCGTCCGTGGTTTTGGCCATTCCAAAAGTTTTTGGTGAGCCGCGGCAAAAAAGTGCCAACCTACATCTCCCAGGCAAATGATTTTGCGACCAAGTTCGCAGCCATAACTGGCGGAGTTGCAATGAGCATGTTGCCTGAAATCTTGTTCGACGTTCCCGGTACGGCGCACTGCCTGGGCGGTTGCGTTATTGGAGACTCCCGGCACACTGGCGTGGTGGATGTCCGCAGCCGCGTATTTGGGTATAAGAATATGTATGTGTGCGATGGTTCGATGGTGTCGGCGAATCTTGGTGTCAATCCGAGCCTGACTATAACCGCACTCACAGAACGGGCCATGACCTTTATTCCCTCGGCGGCGCAAGCGACTTGGGACGATTCTGCATCCGGAGGTGAACTCGCCTTTGTGAGCGAGGTCAAGCGGGCCTGATCCGATCTGCTATTGTCTGGTGCGTGTCTGTTTCTTCCCGGAAGGCCTCGTTACGAGCAGGAGAAACCGCACCGACAAGTCGATGGCGGATATGGTTTCTTCTGTTGAATAGAAATAAGAAGAATATTTGGTGGAGGCGAGGGGAGTTGAACCCCTGTCCGAAAATGCCACTGGTCAAGAGACTACATACTTAGTCCTGTTCCTGCCGTGGGCCATTACCCCACAACGTTCGCCCTTTGCGCTAAGAACGGACAAGAAACGCAAGTGGCTAGCCTGTTGGTCTCGCCTCGAGTCCCCAGACGTAGGGCCCAAAGCCAGTTCGCTGTGCGACGCCCTTTTACAGCCCACGAACAAAGCCGTAAAGAGCGGCAACCTAAATAATTAAGCTGCGTAAGCCATTTGGTTATTGGCAATTGTGTTTTTGCACACGATTACGGATGCATGCACTCCGGTATGCCTCTTGGCCGCGAACAATTCCGTCGAAGCCGTGACGCCCCCACTTGGGTAAAGCGAAACGACAGACGGCCTTGGGGGCCGTTGTCAAAGAACTACTTCTACTCTAGCAGCCTGCCGAGAGAAGTCAACCTATACACCATCAGATGCAGCCTGCGTCCCCCTGATTCAACCATTCCCACGCTCTGTTACTTGGCTTCCAGCGGTGCCGACACCGTGCCAAGCCTCCCCCTCTGGTTATCGCGGATCATGAACCTGACGTTGTATTTTCCGGGCGGCACCGAGATCTCATCTTTGTAGGTGAATCCGCCCGCGGTGATTTCCGCGACCGACTCCGCCTTCAGATTGCCCATGACCACCTTCGATATCTCCGGCCCAGGCTTGCCCTGAAGCGTGAATGCCATCGCGGCGATGCGCAGGCTGAACGCGTTCTTGTTGGTCACGTCGATTGTGAAAGCGGAGATTGGAAGCTTCACCGCGAATTGCGCCTTGGTCTTGCCGTTATCCTGTGTCTGTCCCAGCCAGCGAACGTCCATTGCCACGCCCGTGTAGTCGAGCGGAGAGATCAAAGCTGTTGCGAGTTGCACTTCCAAATCGTGGAGGCCGCCGTTTTTCGGATCGCCGACCAGGTAGCCTGAACGCGAGCGGGCGGTCACGCGTTCGCGATTCACTTGCACCTTCAGCTTGTGACAGCCCGGCTTGCGCGTCTCGCTACCCAGATAGAATCCCATGAGGTAATACTGTTTGGAATCCTGTCTGGCCTCCGCGAAGCACTTGCTTAGATCGTTGCGATCCACGCAGGCTTTTCCTCCGGTCGCGTCGGCAAAATTCCGCAGACTATCGACCGTAAGGCGGTAACGATCCATCGATGGCATTCGCGACACGCCTCTCCGCATCCCGGCACGTGTCACATCAAAGCTGCGCTCATATTCGTAATTGACCAGACCTTCGGCGGTGATGGGGTAGATCGCGATGTTTGCATCGCTCATCGCGCGCCAGGCGTGCTTGTAATAGTGGATCATGTCCGTGCCGGCCGATTGGCGGTTCCACGGGTCATCCAATAGAAACGGAAATCCCGAAGTCGCCCACAACATGGTCTTGCGCCCGGGGATTCCGGCGTAAGCTTGCGCAACCTGTTCCATCGCCATCATCGTCGAGCGGATCGCGTTACGCTGCTGCACGTCGTTGAACACGGCATTCGACTTCGCCTCCAGCGCCGCGAGCGCGCCCTCCTCCTGCGCCACTTCCTTCAGCTCTTGCTCGTTGAGATAGTTGCCGTCAGACCCGGTCGTCTCTATCGGCGAGACCTTGCCGCGCACACATCTCAGTGCTGCCATCAGCACCTTCGTGTCCGTCGTGAAGGGATGGATTTCTCGGATGCCCTCGTTCGTGATCGCCAGCAGTGCAGCAGGTTCGTTGAGCGTGAGCGACTTGGAGAGGAAGTCCAGCATCTCGTTTCGCGCGCGGGCCTGCGACAGAAACGGTGTGTTCAGCAGGTCCATCACGATGATGAGAACTCGCTGCGGAGAAGTGTCATCCACCGTGACGTTGGTGTAATCGCCCGCAGCGCGCCTCCGCTCTCCTTCAGCACGAAGTCCGTCTTCGTGAGTCCGGAAACGTGCTTGCCCGATTTGTCGGTCACCAGTACGGGTACAACCACCAGTTCTGATCGCGACACAATGGTCGAAGTAGGAGGCTCGGTACTCGACTGCGCCATTGAGAGTGTTGCTACCGGCAAACAGCAGATAAGCAGGAGTGCAAAGGCGACGCGTTTCATTCTTTCTCGATTGGTTGGAACATGAGTATGAGTTCAGAAGCAGATGCGCCGCGATTCGAATACAATCTCTAGTGGCTTGCGGTAGGCGGAATATTGCGACTCCCGCACGCTTAGCTCATCCAATTTATTGTCACCGACTTCAATGCAGATGATCTCAGAACTCAAAACTCGTCACGTCGCGGCAGTTCACGCTGTGGGGGAGTCATGCTCTTGCAGCGTCGCACAAAGTATAGCGAGGGTCGGGATTTTTACAAGGGTGTGTAGCCGGTGAAATCAGACTGCGTGGCCTTCTCGGCGATTCCGCACTCTTCCAGACTTTTTCTGGATTTCCTTTCCCATTCGCCAAATCTCGCGCCATTCTATCCTCGAACTGCTGACACCTCCTGGGCTCTCGATGAAGCGCGAAACCTGCGTTTTGACGCCGTGCGTCGTGCCCGCGTCGCCGAGGTACTAGAGCGGCAGAACCGTGCCTACGGAGCCAGCGAGACGACCTTGTCTAATATCGAGCGGCTGCGCAAGGGCGCGGTGGCTGCCGTGTCCGGGCAGCAGGTCGGATTATTCGGCGGACCGTTGTACTCTTTGCTCAAGGCTGCGTCGGCAATTCGACTGGCGCAAGACCTTACCCGGCAGGGCATAGAGGCGATACCAGTTTTCTGGCTTGCTACGGAAGATCACGATCTTGCAGAAGTAAACCACGCATTGCTGGCGGATGCTCGCGGCGAGTTGACCCGATTGACCTCCATCTCCGCCGGAGTGACGGCGGCTCCGGTGGCGCAGGTGTCTTTTGGCCCGGAGATCGAGGACGTAGTTGCGCGTGCGTGCGCGTTGCTCGGCGAGGGCGAAGTTGCCGACGCATTGCGCGACAGTTATCGCCCCGGAGAGAATTACGGAAGTGCCTACGCTAAATTATTCTCGCGGCTCACTCGCGAGCATGGTGTGGTCATGCTCGATCCCATCGACCGCGAATGGCACGAGATCGCAAAACCGATTCTGCGCGAAGCCATCGAGCGCGCAGCCGAGTTGGACGATGCGTTACTCGCCCGCGGAAAGAAGTTGCGCGAGGCGGAATATCACGAGCAGGTAAAAGTCACCGACGAGTCCACGCTGCTGTTTGCTTTTGATCATGGCGAGCGCAGAGTGATACATCGCGCAAATGGTGAGTTTACTATCGGCAAGACGCGACTGACGAAGGATGCGTTGCTGCAGCGAATCGACGATCATCCGGAAGAGTTCAGCCCGAACGTCCTGTTGCGCCCCGTTATGCAGGACTACCTGTTGCCAACGGTGGCCTACTTCGGCGGTCCGGCGGAGATCGCTTATTTTGCGCAAGTCGCGGTGGTTTATGAAAAAGTTTTGGGACGCGTCACTCCCATCGTCCCACGACTTAGCGTGACGCTGGTGGATACGCGAATGGAACGTTTTCTGAAGCGCTATTCGCTGAATATGCCCGACCTGTTCCATGGTGGGGAACATCTACGTGAGTGTCTGGCTGCACGCGTCCTGCCGGCAGAACTGCAGCAGGACTTGGCCAGGACCGAGCAGGAATTGAGTGAGAACCTTTCCGCCATTCGCTCGGCGTTGGAAAAACTGGACAAGACTCTGGTGGAGGCCCTTGAGCGAAGTTCGCGCAAAATGCTCTACCAGCTTGGAAAGATAAAAACCAAAGCAGCGCGTGCGGAACTCCGTCGCAACCAGCAGTTGAATTCCGACGCCCAGGCGATCCTCGGCCTTCTTTTCCCAGAGAGGAACCTACAGGAACGAGAACTGTCGGGAATACAGTTCCTCGCGCAACACGGGGTTGGATTATTGGATACCCTCGTGCTTGCTGCCGGAACTCACTGTCCCGGACACCAGATTCTTTATCTTTAAAAGCGCAATTCCTCCGTTCGATTTTCTCAAGCACTGTCTTGAAACGAGAACCTAATCGAGCGGTTTTTGCGTTACCATCTCTGCATGACGAAGAATGTACCTGCGTTCGAAGTGACGTGTCCGTGTTGCGACGCGATCCTGAAGATCGACCCCGACACGAAGTCGGTGATTGCGCATACAGCGAAGGCTGTGCCGAAGACTTTTCTCGACATGGAAGATGCAGCTCGCGCGATGAAAGAACGCGACTCACGCAAGGAATCACTCTTCCGTCAGTCGGTGGAGGCGGAGAAAAATAAGAGCGACGTGCTCGACAAGAAATTTCAGGAAGCGGTTCGTCGCGCTAAAGAGACTCCCGATACTGGTAAGCCGCTGCGCGACTTCGATCTCGACTGATGCGAGATTGGGCGCAATCGCCGCGTCCCTTGCTGCTGGGGCATCGAGGATGCCGCGGCGCCGAGGCGGAGAACACGTTTGCGGCCTTCGACCGCGCGCTGTCAGATGGATGCGACGGCTTCGAGTTCGACGTGCGAATCTCTGCGGACAGCAAATGCGTCGTCTGCCACGACAAAGAAGTGCGAGGCTTCGACGTGGCCCGCCATTCCTACGAACAACTCGCGACTGCTTCGCCGCATAGGTTATTTCGCACTGCTTCCAGCCAAACCTCCCCTACCGAATTGCCTTGTCTCGATGAAGTGCTGCATCGTTACGGTGAAAATGCGTTCCTGGATATTGAATTGAAAGTTGCAGGCGTCGAAGAGCAGACGCTCGCAGCCATTGCAGAAACAGGAAAACTCCACGGATACGTTGTCTCCTCTTTTCTTCCGGAAGTGGTGCGCCGCGTTCACCAACTGGATCCCGCCGTGCCGCTCGGATACATTTTCGATAGCCGTCACGCGATGAAGCTTTGGCCCACGTTGCCGGTTCGCTACGTGATGCCGCATTACAAACTGTTATCTCCGGAACTGATGCGCGAATTCCGTGAGGCTCGCAAAACAGTGATTAGCTGGACGGTGAATCGCCCGGAAGATATGTCGCGCGTGGTGGAGATGGGAGTGGCTGGAGTGATAGCCGACGATACAAGGTTGCTACGCGATACGCTCAGCGCCGGTAGGCGCGACGTCAATCGCAACCGGTAATACCTTCTCTCGGCGGCAGCGCGACCGTTGTGGCTCTCTCAGAAAACTATTTCTCTCCATCTCAAATCTTTCAAGTTCAGCCTGAATCTGCTGGTCGGGCCATCCCAATGCCTCGCCGATTCGTTCAGCAGCTTGGCGACTGGCAAACTCATTCCACGATGCGCTGAGTGCAACCGGCACACGCCTCAGAAGAATATCGCCTAGCGTAGCGGCACATTCATAGCGAACCGCGTCCACCGCTTCCGCGACGATGTGATTGGTGCAGGCTGCAAGCGTGGCTGCAAGCGATGAGCGTTGGCGCGCGAGACGTGCGATGCACATTGCCCGCGGTCCATGCCAGGCTGCGATTTCGCGAGCCGATTCTACGTTGATGTGAGCGGTGCGGGCTACGAAGTGTGCCCATTGCGCAAGCGTAGACTCCATGCCGCTGGCCTGGCCCACCGCAGCAAATGGCATGAATGGCTCGGGAACGGAGAGCCCGATTGCGCGCGCGCAGTCGCGAGCCAGCGACGCAGCCGTAGTCAGCTTGCCGCCGATGACAGAGATGAGGCCAGCGGCGCCTTCCGACACATGATCGTGAAGTATGTGCCGACGGGTGATCGCCGAAGGCAGCTCGCCCTCAACGAAGGGCAGCGGGCGAATCCCGGAAAATGCATAAGCGATATCTTGTTCAGTCGCACGCGCGTTGGGAAACGCCTTGTTCACCGCGTCCAGCAGATAATCGATCTCTGTCCCGGATGGTTGCGCTCCCGACGGATCTTCGCGATCCGGAATCTCCGTAGTGCCGACCAGCAGTTGTGAGTTCCAGGGTATTACGAAGATAGGGCGCCCATCACTGGCTTGCATGAATAAGGCCGACTGGGGCGCTCCGTTGAAGCGCGACAGCACGATATGGGAACCACGTACACCGCCGATCATCGGACCGCCAGTATCGAGCGAAGCCTTTGCGCAAAGATGATCCGCCCAAGGTCCGGTGGCGTTGATGAGGTGCGTTCCCTTCACGATCGATTCCTGGTCGGTGAACAGATCACGGCACCGGACGCCGACAGCCTTTCCGTCGTGCAGCACGAAATCGAGGACATCGGTGTGATTGCGAACGACGGCACCGGCTGCTATGGCTTCGATGAGCCATTCGGCTACCAGTCGTTCGGGAAATTCGCATTGTGCATCTTCGTAATGGAAGAGTGCCCAATTCCGTCCGGCGTCGAGTTGGTTCTCAAGTTCCCATAAGTCTGAACGCCGCGAGGTTGCCGGGCGTGTTCCGGCCAGTTTGCGATAGAGCCAAAGTGCAGTCCTTACTTCTAGTCCGGAGTGACGACTATCGGGTCCGAGCGCGAGTACGAAGTTCATCGGGCGAACGAGGTTAGGATGTTGCCGCAGCAGGCGTTCGCGCTCGCGAAGCGATTCTCGTACCAATCCGATCTCGGCATGTTGCAGGTAGCGAAGCCCGCCGTGGATGATGCGCGTAGAGCGACTGGTGGTGCCGGAGGCAAAGTCATTGCGCTCTAGTAGCAGTACGCGCCTATGGGCGCGGGCACACTCCCGGGCGATGGCGACTCCATTGATTCCTCCGCCGACGATGATCACATCGAATCGCTCGCCCAGAGGAGGGCGGATTGGCAAGCTGCTGCTCACATTGATTTAGGATGCAGGATGGCTGCAGCGAGTGGGTAGGGGTAGGCAGAAGGCAGGACCAGCCTGAAAGCAGGGCGTCGCTGTGTTTGCCGACATGACAATACAGATTCCGGAGATGCGCTTGTATCACCGTTGTTGTGCATGGTTGTTGTGCATAATAGAGGGACATGTCCTCGCAGGAAATATCAGCTCACGCACCGCCCTCGTTGCCGCGCGCCTTCGTCGCCTGGATGCAGGAGTCCGTTGCCTATCGCGGCCTGTGGCGGACGCTCACGCATCTGGGTGCGGAGCTATGGCGCTTTGCCAAGGACAGCACTCCGGAGGAACGTCGTAACCGATTTGGCGACATTGATTACGACTGCGACTACGCGGTGGATACGACTTGGGCTCGTCTGCCCATCACAGTGCGTCTGCGCGAGATATTCTGCGAGCGCCAATATCAGCCGAGCGTGCCCGATGAATTCCGCGAGATGATGCAGCGCATCGAAGCCGACCTGAGCGAATTCACCTTCATCGATCTAGGTTCCGGCAAAGGACGCGCTCTTCTGCTGGCCTCGGAATATCCGTTCCGCCGCATCATCGGCGTGGAAGTGCAGGAGGAGCTGCATCGAATCGCCGAGCGGAATATCGCGCAGTTCGACTCGCCAGCGCGAGTCTGCGACGAGATAGTTTCGCATGTGGGCGATGCGCGCGACTACGAGTTTCCCGACGGACCGCTGTTCGTCTACCTCTTCAATCCCTTTCCTGAATACGTGCTGCGCATGGTGACGGAGAACTTGCAGCGCTCGCTGGAGCAGAATCCGCGCGCCGCGTTCGTGGTCTACAACACGCCGGAATGCGGGTTCATCCTGAACGACGCCGCTGCGCTCACGCGAGCCATCACAACCATCCACTATTCGATCTATGTCTCGACGGATGGACACTGAGATTCGGTATGATGGACGGACATCATGCCTAAATTCGAGAAACATATCTTCATTTGCACCAACAATCGCGAGCCTGGACACGAGCGCGGCTGCTGCGACCCGGAGAACAAGGGCGAGCTGCTGAGGTCGTTCAAGACGGCGCTGTCGCTGCGCGGCCTCAAGGGTCGCGTCCGCGCCAACAAGGCCGGTTGCATGGACCAATGCGAGCACGGGCCGACGGTGGTCGTGTACCCAGAAGCGGTCTGGTATGGACACGTAACCAAGAACGATGTGGACGAGATCGTCGATTCGCACATCGTCGGCAACAAACCGGTCGAGCGACTGATCATTCCTGACGAATGCCTGAACTCACTCTGCGAACATAAGAAGAAATAGGGGTACCCCCCTGTTTTTTCCTCTTTCCTGACTCTTTGTTTTCAATATTCTAGCGGGAATGTGTCTGTAAAATATTGAAAACGCTGGTGTTAGAGGTAGAAATATAGATAACAAAGGGGTTGGGAGCAGTTGCCGGTTGCCGGTTGCCAGTTGCCAGTTCAAAAACTCCAAACAAACAAAAGGCCGCGCTGGTGAGAGAGCGCGGCCTTTTTGATGTCTATATCTATTATGACAGATTGGAGGGGTTCAACTGGACATGCTGCGGCGGAAAATTTTCCGTTTGGAATGAGCAGGTTAGGTCGTTTTGGAGGCTCGGAGGGGCTTGACAAGATTTTGGAGGATTGAGTTATTGAGTCATTTAGTCATTGAGTCATTGAAGGCGGAAGTCAACTTTCGCCACCAAGACACGAAGACACGAAGGAAGGCGAAGGAAATTGGACCCGCGAGCCGAGCGGCATACCGCGCCGTTACTCGCTGCGCACGAAGTGCGGCATCTCGGCGGGAATTTCCAGCGACAACTCGACGAATCCGCGGTACGCCTCATTCTCATACCAGGGAGACTGATAGATCAGCTTTTTGATTCCGTTCTTTTCGATCGTATAGACGTTGGCGCGCCCGGCGCTAAGCAACTCCTTCACCTTGGTGAGCGAGGGTTCGGGGTGGCAAGTGAATAGGTTGGAACCAATCAGCGTGGCGCCTCCGCTGTCCTCGAAGGTGCGAACGGACTTGTCGTTCATCGCCAATATGATTCCGTCCCGATCACAGACGGTCACCGCTCCGGGGAATTCTTTAATCCAAGCAAAAGCTTCATGATTGGTCATTGATTATTGCCTCGCGAACATCTTCGTATTGTCCCATTCTGGATGAGTGTGGGAAGGGAATTTCGCGTTCCCTATGTGTTTTACGTCGCTAATGGGTTCGAATTGATTCTTAGTGTTATGGGGATATATGTCGCCAACTATTTGGACAAGTCCGCAACATGCAGCCTGAGAATGCAATCTCCCGAATATGCGATTCTGACCCGAAGGCCCTGTCGTATCGGGTCTCCGTGAGACGCGGCGTTATTGAAGCACGGAACGAGTTCGTAGTCGGAATGAGAACGGAACCCCACTGACTATAAAGGTCTCGTTCTGATGCCCCGAGTATGGCATGGGGTGAAAGTCTGTGACGACTCCTTCGACGGTTTCGTATTGCCCCGTACTGTAGGTGTCTTGAGCGCGCTGGTACATGTCCCGAATGCCGGAGACGGGATAAACGGTCGCCGCAACCAACAAAAACACTCCGTACATGATGCCGACGATGAGCTTTCTCTGCCTGTACCGGGTCACGGCAACAACTGCCGCTATCGTTACAAAGACCGCAATCACAACAACGATAACTTGGGGTTGCCACGGGGGCCTTGATTGCAACACGTTGAAAACCGTCTTGTATTCGGTCACGCGCAACACTCTAACAGCATGAACACCTATCGCACGACAGTTGACGGTTCCAGCCCTCATCGTCGCCTATTGTGACACTCTGGATTGAGTGTGAGAAGGCGATTTATCTTTGTCCATCTGTAGGTAAGATGGAACGGCAGTTCGGAGCAGCGACAGTCCAACGAGGCAGAGATGGAATACTTGATCGGTGTGGTATTGGCGCTGGCCACCGTGGTCTTCGCCAGAGTCGTCGGATTGGATCGCGATCGCGCTTTTTATCCGACGGTGTTGATCGTTGTGGCTTCGTACTACATTCTGTTCGCCGCCATGGGAGCGGACGGGCGCACGCTGGCCAAGGAGAGCGTTATCTTTTTGGGATTCGCAGCCGTGGCAGTCGTGGGATTCAAAAGCGATCTACGCTACGTGGCGGCAGCGCTCGTAGGACACGGCGTGTTCGACTTCATCCATCGTCACCAAATAGCTAATCCGGGAGTGCCGAAATGGTGGCCGGGATTCTGCCTGGCCTTCGATGTTGTGATGGGGGCGTGGATGTTTATCGGCGTCCCTTGGCGTCGCAGGAGATTTGAGTAGGCGTGGGAGTCTTATGCGGACGATGAATGCGAGTGTAGATACAGTTAGGGCGAAATGTCTCAGCCGTGCCTGCGGCACTTGAATCGATGGAGATGCGGTACCCCGCACTTCGTGCGGGGCTATGGTCAGCCGTGCCTCCGGCACTGAAGTCAAAAGCCACACAGAAAACGGGGTTGAAGTTCGGTTGCTGGAA
>JBBRZF010000112.1:0-11829 GCA_038236965.1 Terriglobales bacterium
CGGGCGAGCGCATCGACATAGAGCCTGGTTTGCGTGGGCCCGGACGCCCCCGTCCGTGGCGGGCGAGCGCCTCGACATAGAGCCTGGTTTGCGTGGGCCCGGACGCCCCCGTCCGTGGCGGGCGAGCAACGCTCGCCTCATAGCCTTTTTGTGCCATTCTCGATAGGGAGTGGTATGGCGATATCACGTCAGCTATCGCGGAATTCCTCTGGAAATGGAAACCCCAACCCGCCCTGTTCATCACATTCCCATCGAATCTGCTGCCCTTCTCCGCGTGAAATGAACGCCAATTTGAACCCAATTATCCGGAAGCAAACCTGTGTGTTCCTCCGTAGTCGCCCCGCAATCTCGGATTGACGACACAGCTGAAACGGCCTTGTCTGGACAGTCTGCCTTCGTGAGCGTTTCTTCACGACAGCATCCGAAAAGAACCAGCACGAACGCCGTTACAAGTAGTGTGGCCGTTTTGTTTAGCATATCTCGAAGTATCTTAGCCGTAAGGGAGACCAAATAGTTGTCGGTATCAGGCCATCCCACTCCCTATCGCGGAACTCTGGACACGCTTCACCCTCCTCCCAAATTCGTGCTACCCTCCCTTGCATCTTCCCACTCGGAGGCTTTTCATGCTTTCCGGTTTCAAGACTTTCCTGTTACGTGGCAATGTAGTCGATCTCGCCGTGGGCGTCGTCGTTGGCGTTGCCTTCGGCGCGGTCGTCACGTCCTTCACCGCCAACCTGCTGACGCCGCTCATCGCCGCCATCGCGGGCAAGCCGGACTTTTCCGCCTTCTACTTCGAACTCCACGGCGCAAAATTCATGTATGGAACCTTCCTCAACTCGCTCATCTCGTTCCTGCTGGTCGCCGCCGCCGTCTATTTCTTCGTCGTCGTGCCGGTCAACCACCTCGTCGCCCGCTCGCGCAAAGAACCGCCCCCAGATCCAACCACCATGAAATGTACCGAATGTCTCAGCGAGATTCCCATCGGCGCCCGGCGTTGCGCTCACTGCACCGCACAACTCGCTGCCACCGTCCCAGCCTGAAGCGTTTTTCCTCTACGACCAAAAACCGCCTTCCGGGGCGGTTTTCACGTCTAAACACATCGATAATCGCCAAGGAACGGGGAGGAACCTGGAAGGTAAACAGTGGCAACAATCTTCCGAGTAACTGTCCTGCTCTGCTCACGCCATTTTCATTGAGCAGTTCTGGTCATCTACTCAGGGCGAAAATCTACACGGAATAGGTAAGCTCGTGGTTATTTAGGTGCTAACGATCTACGACATGCGCCTGCTTTCTCACCCTCGCCGAGTCGCCGCAATCGCGATGCTCCTCTTCCTGTTTGTGGGTTTTGCTTCGACCGTAAGTAGAGCCCAAACAGTGGACGACTCCTTCTCCGTCGTCATCCTGCCTGACACACAGAATTACTCGCAATTTTATCCCGCAATCTTCACATCCCAGACCCAGTGGATCGTCGACAACCAGGCGGCACTCAATATCCAGATGGTCATCGGCGTCGGCGACATCGTCAATCACGCCGAATCCACCACGGAATGGAACAACGCCACTGCCGCCGCCAACCTCCTGGACGGCAAGGTTCCCTACGCCTTCGCCATCGGCAACCACGATTACGCCAACGTTAAGCCCACAAGCCGCGACGCCACCATGTTCAATAAGTATTTCGGTCCGGCCCGCTACGCCGCATATTCTTGGTATGGCGGCAACTATCAGGCCAGCAACGAAAACTTCTATACCTTCTTCACCGTCAACGGGCAGAAGTACATGCTCCTCGCGCTGGAGTTCTATCCGCGCAACGACGTCCTCACCTGGGCCTCATCCCTCATCGACAGTAATCCCGACGCAAAGGTCATGGTCGTGACTCATAGCTTTGTGTTCACGGATGGCACACGCGTCGATCTTTGCGACACCAACGACATGAGCGCATCCGAAGGGAATAGCGGACAGGTTGTCTGGCAGAAACTCCTGGAAAAGAAGCCCAACGTCATCCTCGTCACCAGCGGACACCTCGTCAGCACCAGGACCGCTCACCGCACCGATCTCGGCGCCAACGGCAATATCGTCAACGAGATCTTCACCAACTTTCAGGACGACGCCAATGGCGGCAACGGATACCTCCGAATCCTCACCTACCATCCTTCTGCCGACCGCATCGACGTAAAGACCTATTCGCCCTATCTCAATCTCTACAGGACCTCGTCCGAATACCAGTTTTCCCTGCCCATCAACAATGACGGCAATACCGCCACACTGGGAGCCATCAGCGGAAAGGTTCGCAGCTCCTCCTGCACGCCGATTCCCGGAGCGCAGGTTTCCACAGCAGGAGTCACAGCCACCACCGCCAGCACCGGACTCTATACGCTCCCCGGACTCACCCCCAACGGAGAAGGCGGATACAGTCTTTCCGTCACCGCCAACGGCTACGACTCAGACACTGGCAGCGGCACCGCAATCGCCGGATTCAGCGACCAGGGCGATTTCTACCTCATGGAGTCCTCCAGCCCCACTTGCTCACTGAACACCGCTGATCCCTCCGTCACCATCTGCACCCCCGCTGGCGGTGCTACCGTCGCCGCGCCCGTAACTGTCTCCGCCGGAGTCACCTCGTCCAAAGCCATCCAATACGTCCAGGTCTATCTCGACGGCCTCAAACAGCAGACCTTCTACACCAGGAACCTCAGCACCACCGTCGTCGCCCCCGCCGGAGCCCATCGCCTCACCATTCAGTTCAAGGACTCCGCCGGCGTTATCACCAAGAGTTCTACAAACTTCACCGTCGGCGCCACCGCTCCATCCACAACCGTCAACATCTCTTCGCCCACCAGCGGCGCATCTCCGACATCGCCCGTGCATGTAGCCGCCTCCACCACCTCGAGCGTCACCATCAATACCATGCAGGTCTATGTGGACAACGTGCAGCAATACCAGATCGCAGGCTCCACCGTCTCCACCGACCTCACGATGTCCACGGGCCCACACACCATCAAGGTGGAAGCCACCGACAGCAACGGCGTCAGCACCTCCAGCACAGTAAGCATCACGGTCAGCAGTCCAACTCCGGTCGGGACCACGGTCACCATCAACTCGCCCGCCAACAACGCAACCGTCACTTCGCCCGTGAACATCGTAGCGACCGTTACCTCGGACAAGACCATCACCTACATGCAGGTCTATGTCGATGGCGTGAACAAATACACCGTCTACAGCAAGAACGTGAATACCAGTCTCACCATGACCGCAGGCGCGCACCGCGTCACCGTGCAAGCCAAAGACAGCACCGGCGTCTTCACCAAATCCACCATCAACATCACCGTCCGCTAAAAGCCTCTGCCCTTGCTGTTGCCTGCCATTGCTTGACGTGGGGCCGGACGCCTCGTCCGCGCCGGGCGAGCAACGCTCGCCTTGGTGTTGCCTTTGCCGTTGAGGTTGCTTTGGTGCCCCACATTCGCCCGACGTTGGCGAATGTGGGTGTTGCCAACCAGTTATCAAGGAGAGAATCCGACCCGGATCTCTCCCCACTCACGGTCTCCTCTTAAATCCGAAAATTCCTAAATCCTGAAATCCGAAAATCGTCAACAATCCCAGGCAATCTTTTTCACCGGCAAATAGCGCGCAGAATCCGTGCAGCATTCTTCACCAAAAAGCGACTCCGCTAACACTTGTTTCAGCAGCATTCTTCACCGATTTCTGCGCTTTTTGTTCTCCTCTTCCCGCTTCCGCGTCAAGTCGAATTATTACCCCTTCAAGCCGTTGTAAACAATAGGCTTACCGACACAATTCTAGATACTTTTGCCTGCCCGCTTGTGCTACAATAACAACACGTCGAATCAGGACTAAGTGACTGCAATATCAACCACTTCTGAACGGAGCAGGATGCCCCCCAAAGATACCCAGTCTGGAACAGCAGCAGCCCCCGAGAAAGAAAACAAAAACGCCAAAGTGGACGCTGAATTAAAGATCAATAAACTCGACAAAACCGACCCCGCTTCCGGCAGCGGCGACTACAACGCAGACTCCATCAAAGTCCTCGGCGGAATGGAAGCCGTGCGCAAGCGCCCCGCCATGTACATCGGTTCCACGGGCGATATGGGCCTGCACCACCTCGTCTACGAAGTCGTTGATAACTCAGTAGATGAAGCCCTCGCAGGCCACGCTGACAAGATCGATGTCACCATCCACATCGACAATTCCATCAGCGTCGTAGACAACGGACGCGGCATTCCCGTAGGCGATATGGAATTCGATGGCGAGATGGTTCCGGCCGCGCAGGTCGTCATGACCGTGCTGCATGCCGGCGGCAAATTCGATGCCTCCACCTACAAAGTTTCCGGCGGATTGCACGGCGTAGGCGTAAGTTGTGTGAACGCCCTCTCGCATCTCCTCGATCTTGAGATCTGGCGCGACGGTTTTGCCTGGGAGCAGAGCTATTCCAAGGGCGTACCCGTTACCAAGCTGAAGAAGGCTGGTCCGACGAAACGTCGCGGCACGCGAGTTCACTTCGTTCCCGACAACGAGATATTTACCGCCACCGAATACAACTTCGACACCTTGGCGCAGCGTCTGCGCGAATTGGCCTTCCTCAACAAGGGCCTGCTCATCACGCTCACCGACGAGCGCACCACCGATCCCAAGACGGGCGAGGCGAAGACCGCGGATTTCAAGTTCAATGGCGGCATCGCCGAATTCATCAAGCATCTGAACCGCGGCAAGAATGTGCTGCACGAAAAGCCGATCTACATGGAGATCGAGCGCGATGGCCTCGCTCTGGAGATCGGCATTCAATACAACGACGCTTATTCGGAAACCGTTTTCAGCTTCGCCAATAACATCAACACCGTCGATGGCGGCACGCACTTGCAGGGATTCCGCTCTTCGCTGACGCGCACCATCAACGCCGCCGGACAGGCGCTCGGACTCTTCAAGGACGTAAAAGAAAATCTCTCCGGTGACGACGTTCGCGAAGGACTGGTCGCAGTCGTCAGCGTGAAGTTGCCGCAGCCGCAATTCGAAGGACAGACCAAGGGCAAGCTCAACTCCGACATCGCCGGACAGGTGCAGGCATTCGTCAATGAGCGTCTCGGTGGCTTCTTCGAGCAGAACCCGCAGATTGCCCGCAAGATCATCAACAAGGCTATTGAAGCGTCCCGCGCGCGGGAAGCTGCGCGTAAGGCTCGCGATTTGACGCGACGCAAGGGCGCACTCGATGGCGGCGGTCTGCCGGGAAAACTGGCCGACTGTTCCGAACGACGTCCCGAACGCTGCGAAGTCTACCTGGTCGAAGGTGAGTCCGCAGGTGGCACGGCCAAACAGGGCCGTGATCGCCGCTTCCAGGCCATCCTGCCACTCAAAGGTAAGATCCTCAACGTGGAGAAGGCCCGCTACGACAAGATGCTGGGCCATGAAGAAATCCGCGCCATGATCACCGCGCTCGGCACCGGAATCGGCAAAGACGATTTCGATGTCTCCAAATTGCGCTACGGCAAAGTCATCCTGATGACGGACGCCGACGTCGACGGTTCGCACATACGCACCTTGCTGCTTACTTTCTTCTTTCGCCACATGCAGGAGTTGATCAAGCGCGGCAACGTGTACATCGCGCAGCCGCCGCTCTATCGCATCAAGAAGGGCAAGTTCGAACAGTACGTGAAGGACGAAAAGGAATTCGTGCGGGTGATGGTGAAGCGCGCCTCCGATGGTCTGGTTGTCCGTTATGGCGAGGGCGCTGCCAAACTCGAAGGCGCGGCACTCACCAAGTTCATGACTTCGCTGAATGAGTACCTCGGCTTCTTCGACAAAGTGGACAAACGCATTCGCGACGAACAGGTTAGCGAGTTGATGCCCAAGCAGGACATCACCAAGCGAGTGGACTTCGAAGCCGATGGCCCGAGCGCATCCAAAAAACTGCTCGAACTGGAAAAGTCTTTGAAGGGCATTTCCAAGGAGCGCGCGTTCAAAAGCGTCGAACTCAAGTTCGACGACGAGCATGAGCTCTACTACGTTTCTTTCGTGAACTCGCAAGGCGCGGAACATCGCCTCGATTGGGGACTGGCGTCCACGCCGGAATACCGGCAGATGATGTCGAAGTACAACCTCATCAAGGAATTCGCGCAGGCTCCGTACGTCATCGAGACGCACACCGCCGGCCCGACCGTGAATGGTGTCGAAGAACTGAGCGATGCCGAGAAGGCCGACCAGGAGAAGGCGGAAAAGAAGAACGTAAAGGCTGCTCCCAAGCGTCGCGAAGCTGCGACGGTGGAGAAGAATACTCTTCGCGACCTCTTCGAATACGTCCTCAACGAAGGCCGCAAGGAATATAGCATCCAGCGCTACAAGGGTCTAGGTGAAATGACTGCCGAACAGTTGTGGCAGACAACCATGGATCCGGAACGGCGCACGCTGCTCTCGGTGAAACTGGAAGACATCGCCGAAACGGAAACCATCTTCTCCACCCTGATGGGTGAAGACGTGGAAGCCCGCAGAAAGTTCATCGAAGAGAACGCGCTGGATGTAAAAAATCTCGACATCTAACTTCATTGTGCTGCTGCTGTCGTGCGGATTCCCCACGACGGCGGCATGCTTAATCTCCCTCTGCTGAAGATTTGCTTATGAGTTCGCTTCCTCTCAATGTGATGTCGCTGATCAGTTCAGTCGCTGGCGCGATTGCCGTGATGATCTGGCGGGTCAGGGAATCACGCACCGCGGTCACGGCAAGAAAGATCATCATCCCGCCACTAGGAATGGCCACAGGATTCGCGATGTTTGCTGTTCCTGCATTTCGAGTCCCCTGGGCGTGGGCGGGTCTGGCATTCTTGATCGGCGCATTTATTCTCGCCTATCCGTTGTTGCGGACCTCGCGGCTCGTTCTCGATGGGGAGACGGTGATGGCACAGCGCTCGAACGCATTTTTCGCCGTCATTCTTCTTCTCGCGGGAATTCGAATCGCGGCGCGCGGCTATCTTGATACCGTCCTCACCGTGCAACAAACGGCAGCGCTATTTTTCATTCTGGCATTCGGGATGATCCTGCGCTGGCGGGCGCACATGTATTACCAATACCAAGCGCTCAATAACGGAACGCGCTCCTCCTGCTGAGGGTGATCCTTCTTTCTCACTCTTGCGGAGGATGCACTCCAGCACTCCGTCGCTGAATGCCTCGAGTCTGCTTGTGCTCATCGCTTCCCCCGCCTCGCTCGATGCACTACTCTAGCTCGTAAAACTTTTCCTGCAAGAATCTTCACGCCTCTCGTTCTTACCTCAGTGTCGCTCCGGAGGCCAAACCTTCGCGATGCGCGCTCCCATTCTCGCCCAGCACGGGGAGGTTCGTATGCAGCAGCAAATGGCAAAAAGTGTTCGCCCAGTACGCAATTTCGTGATGCTTCTCTCTCTCGTTCTCATCCTGTTCGCCATCTTCAGCAAGCCTGCCAGGGCGGGAAACGATCTTGGCGCTGGCGCTCTGCGTATCGTCGGCAAGAACGGCGTCGCCGCCGATGAGTGTCCGCTTCCGCTCAAGCATACGGACGTGAAGGCCGCCATCAGTGGCTCAGTCGCGCGCGTCGTCGTCATCCAGGAGTTCCAGAACACGGGCAGCGATACTATCGAGGCGCTCTACGTCTTCCCGTTGCCGCACAGCGCCGCCGTCGATGACATGACCATGCACGTGGGCGACGCCGTCATTCGCGGCATCATCAAGCCCCGCAAAGAGGCCGCGCAAATTTATGCCACCGCTCGACGCAGCGGACAAGTGGCCGCCCTGCTCGACCAGGAGCGGCCCAACATCTTCACCCAGTCGGTGGCCAACATCACGCCGGGCGCAATCGTGAAAATCGAGATCAGTTACGTGCAAGTCCTCGACTACGAGAACAACGAATATGAATTCGTCTTCCCCATGACGGTTGGCCCGCGCTACATTCCCGGCACACCCAACGCGGATTACACCGGCACGAACAAGGTGCCCGACGCGGGACGCATCACGCCGCCTACGGTCGATCCCGGCCAGCGCAGCGGACACGATATCTCGCTCACCCTCGCGCTCGATTCCGGCATTCCGCTCGCCAGCATCCGTTCCGTGTTGCACAAGGCCGTCATTCAGAAAACCGGCGTCAGCAGCGCAACCGTAGCGTTGGAAAATCAGAACTCCATTCCCAATCGCGATTTCATCTTGCGATACAAAGTTGTGGGTACTCAGATTGCCGACGCCGTGTTGACGCACACGCGCGGTAAGGGTGATGGCTATTTCGCGCTCATGCTGCAACCGCCCGAGCGTTTTGCCGAAACCGACGTCACCCCCAAGGAACTCGTCTTCGTGCTCGATACCTCTGGTTCCATGACCGGCTTCCCCATCGAAAAAGGGAAGGAGCTCATCGACCTCGCGTTGCGCGAACTTCGACCCAACGACACCTTTAACCTCATCACCTTCGCCGGAGATACGAAGATCCTCTTCGACGAACCCGTGAGCGCGACGCCGGAAAATATGCAAGTCGCTCGCGAATTTCTAGCGGGACGTTCAGGCGGTGGCGGCACCGAGATGATGAAGGCCATTCGCGCCGCACTCGAACCGAGCGATAAGCAGGAGCACCTGCGCATCGTCTGCTTCGTCACCGACGGCGAAGTGGGCAACGACTTCGAGATCATCAACGAGGTTCGTTCGCATCCGAACGCGCGCGTCTTCTCCTTTGGCATCGGACAGAGCGTCAATCGATTCCTGCTCGAGAACATCGCGCGTGAAGGCCGCGGCGAAGCCGAGTTCGTCACCCTCGGCGCCAACGCCGAAAAGACCGCGCACCGCTTGTACGAGCGTCTGCGTTCTCCGTTGCTCACCGACATCACGGTTGATTTTGGCAAGCTGCCCGTCCGCGAAGTCGTCCCAGCACATCTGCCCGATCTTTTCGCCGCGCGTCCGCTTGTTATCTACGGACGCTACACGGGCTCTGCGCACGGAACTATCACCTTGCATGGCACTCGCGCAGGCCAACCCTGGCAGCGCCAGATTGAAGTCGATCTTCCAGCCCAACAATCCGGCAATGCCGTGCTCGCCTCTCTGTGGGCGCGCAAGAAGATCGATCAGGTGATGGCCCGCGACCTCATGGGCATCCAGCACAATTCGCCCAAGCCTGAGATCGAGAAAGAGATCACGCAGCTCGGTATCGATTACAAGATCATGACGCAGTTCACTTCCTTCGTCGCCGTGGACGAACGCATGGTCACCAACGGTGGCGATTCGCGCACGGTTGAAGTTCCGGTCGATGCGCCCGCCGGCAGCGCTCCTATCAACGGTTCTCTCATGGCCTACGGACAGATGGCCGGAGGAATCGTGAATGCTCCTCCTCCGCCTAGTCCCGGCTACATGGGAGGAAACAAGGGAGCGCAGCAGACTGTCGAAGTGACCGCCTCCTCGCCGATGGTGGCGATGGACGCGGCTCGGCTTCGAAAGGATGTGCCCCTAGAACACAAGGCGCGGGCTGCCGCAACTCCTGCGAAAAAAACCGAACGTGACGCGATCGTGAAGAAGCTGGACAACCGATTGCTCGAGGCCTGGTACTGCAATCAGCTCGCGCAACGCCGAGAGAAGCCGCCCGCGTCCTGTACGCTGGCATGGAAGAACCGTGTGCGAGTGAAGATCGATGCAGTCACGCCGTCCCCGAGTTTGTTGACCGCACTAAAGAAACTTGGCTTCGTGCCGGAAAATAGATCGCAACTGGTCGGCACCATCGATGTCGCCAATCTCGGCGAGCTGGCAAAACTCGCCGAGGTCAATTCCGTCAACCTCGCGGTGGCGCTCATGCCGAAGTAGTTCGCAGCGCTCGCGCTCAAAATGCCCGGCCTTCCCAAAGGCCGGGCATTTCCTTTTTTGATGCCTCACGTTCGCGCCCCGCGGCTGGGCGAAAACGTCGGTTCTTTCGGGTCCGTCGCATCAACCGGTGCGTAGCAGCTCTTGCTTCATTGTTTTTCATTCCTGCAATTCTGCATCCAGCAATCTACAATGCTCGTGATGTCCAGCTTCTTCAATCGCGAACGCTTCGGCACCCCGCAACTTATCGCCGCAATCCTTCTCCTGTTTTTCCTCGGACAATGTGCGTGGTTCATTTCGCATGTGCCGCTCACGCAGGTGGAGTCGAACTACATCCTCGGCGGCATGGAGATGCTGCGTTCGGGCGCAGATGCCGGAGACCAATTGCGCAGTCCCGTGGTTGCGCTCATCGCGGTCACGCCAGCCTATGTGCTGGTGAAATACAAACTCTTGCCCACCACTTCGAGCGCTGAAGGCGTCACGACGTTCTACGAGCCGAACTCCCATATCTTTCTCGATCAGCATCGCTGGTTCATCCGCGCGCCGTTTCTGTTGATGGGACTCCTGCTCGGTGCGTCTGTCTGGTACGTCGCGCGGCGCCTCTATGGAAATGCCGGTGGATACATCGCGCTCGGCCTCTACGTTTTTTCGCCCGCATTCGTTACGCGCAGTTCGCTCGCGCAACCGGAGATCGCCGCGGCCTGGGGAATTTTCGGCGTCATCTTCACTTCCATCGCTGTCGCGCACACTCTTTACGCTCCGCGCGAAGTCATCCTCTGGAACTGGCGACGCATCATGTTGCTCGGCATCTCCATCGCACTCGCCGTAGGCGCCCAGTTTTCCTGCGCCGTGCTGCTCTTGCTCGCGCTGGCTTTCATGTGGTGGGCTGTGCCGCATCGTCGTCCTGCCGCGTTTGGTATCTTGCTGTCTGCCTGCGGCGTCGCTCTGGTACTGCTTTGGGCCGCATACTTGTTCAATCCTTTCGCGATGTTCCACGGCTTCGCTCGCGGCCAATGGCTACGCTTCTCCCCGGCCATGATCGCCTCGGCGGTCCTCTATCACCTGGTCGGAGTCTTCTACCTGCGCGACGCCGCGGCCTCTTCGCTCATGGTTATCGTCTCCCTCGGAACTTATTTCGCGTGGAAGCGCACGCGCTTCTTCGGCAATACTGCGCCCTTGCTCACGGCAGCGTTGCTCATCGTGCTTGCGGTTGCAATGCCCAGCGCCGCGGGATTCACCTTCGTCTATCTGGCGCTGCCGTTTCTTATAGTTTTTTCTTCGGGAGTCTTCGCCGATCTTCTGGAATCAAAGTTCCGCAATCTGGCCTTGGGTGTCGCCGTCGGTGTTTGCCTGATGCAGGCCGTGCTTGGCCTGTCCGCGCTGTTCCAGCTTGGAAATCTTCGTTGAGTCTCGGTCAATATCACCGCATCAAAAGTAGGAGAACAGGGTTATCATCCGTACATGAGGAAGCTCGGCAAAGTCGCGACCATCATGGTTATGCTGGCGACAGCCGCTCTTGCGCAACGCGCCACGCCTCCTCCGGCCTCCATCTTTTCCAGCGGCGGGGCCACTCCTCCTCCTGCCAGCATTTATTCACTCCCCTCGCGGAATATGAATCCGGGATTTGGCGCGCCAACCATCTTCATTCGCCCGGGACATCCGCACCAACAGCATCAACTCCATCAGCGCCGTTTTCAGAGTGCGTATCCGGTGTACGTTCCTTACGCCGCCTATGGATACGATTACCCTGAGGTGATTTCACCCTCGGACTCCGAGATTGAGAATGGTGGCACCTTCCAGAGTTCGCGCCGTGGCAATGCGCCTTTCGATGCGAACTACCCGGCCGCGCCCGGTCAGCAAGGTTCCTTCTATCAGCCAGCGCCGTACGCGCCTGCCTCGACGCCGTCGTTCCTCATCCGACCACAAAAAACGGGCAGTCGCGCCCTCTTTCCAAGGTCACTCCGCTGATGGCAAACAAAGCGGTGAAAAAAATCACCCGTTCGCTTCCGAAACCCGCCAAGCGCCCGCGAG
>JBBRZF010000113.1:0-11776 GCA_038236965.1 Terriglobales bacterium
CACACCCTGCTCCCAACTTTGAAGGGTCTTCACGTTCACAGCGAGAAGGTTGGCAAACTGAGCCTGGCTCATGTGACGCCTGGTTCTAATCGCGACAACCTCGTCACCAGAGAATGAGCGTCCGCTTGGCACGACGGTCGTAGTGTCATGGTGACCCTATCAGGTTCGTCGTCCGCCATCAGGTTCAAATTGAACCCCACTTGACCCCGGTGAACCCCATTTCGCCGCACATAAGGTCCAAGAGAGGGTCCAAGATTTTGGGCTTGACAGCTACCCTCCGCCTCCCGACTCAGGGAACCGATCTGCATCGGTAAGGGTTATAATGAGCGTGTTGAAGGCCCACCGAAGACTTACGGTGCTCATTTGCAGCCTGGCGCTGATGCTCCAGAGTGCACTTGCCTTCACGCCCGGTTGCGTGATGTCAGGCGCGCCGAAGTCTCCGACTGCCCCAACCGCGCAGCAGCATTGCCACTGCAATCCGAACTCCCCAGAGCGTGATTGTTGCAAGCAAGCAGGCACCAAGGGTACCGGCGGAACGAAGAGCAGCAATAAGGATTCAAACTGTAAATGCCAAATCGGCGTCCCTACCGGTCAGTCGGCTACGACGGCGATCGTTTCCTTCCCGGTCTTTCAGTTCGCGGCGGTCTTGCCAACCCCGCCCTTCAGTTCGGTCGCTTCGGCCATTCATTCCGAGCCAGGCATCTTCGGCGTCGACTCCGGTCCGCCTCTGCCCGGGCTGCATCCGCCCGATCTTGTCGGGCACCTCCAGTTGCGTGAAACTTCGTGGGCCCGTGGCATTTGCCGCGCATGGCCTTTTCGTCGTATCACGACCCACAACTGGAGAAAACGAATGCTTTTAACAACACTTATCACGACCGTCGCCATCAGCCTTGGCGGCCAGCAATCCGCTTTGTCCTGCCCGATCACGCTTCAACCCGCCGTCAAGGGAATGAGCGTCACCGACTACAACGGAGTTCGCTTCACCTACTGCTGCCCTGGGTGCGACAAGCAGTTCGAGAAGGACCCGCAAGCCGCCATCGACAAGGCGGGCAAGACGGTTGGCGTCTTTCTCTTCGATGCGATAAGCCACACGCCGATCCAAGCCGATAAGGCCAAGGGTGGATTCAGCGACTTTAAGGGAATCCGCTTCTATTTCAACGCCTCAGACGAGAAGTCGGCTTTTGACAAGGAGCCCCTGAGGTACGGCGTTCTCCCGAAGAAGGAAGCGCTTTACTGTCCGGTCAGCAAAGAAAAGGTCGAGAGCTACGCGAAGGCGAGCGGGTACGACGACTTCAACGGCGTTCGCTACTACTATTGTTGCGCCGGATGCGAGAAGCCCTTCATGGCCGAGCCCGCCAAGTATGCCCCCAACGCGCAGGAATTCGTCAAGAACCCACAGGCCTTCACGACCATGCCTAAGGCCGGAGAGCAGCAATGAAAAGGGTTGCTCTAACTATGGTCTGCGCAGCGCTCACCCTTTCGGCTGCGATGGCTCAGACAACAGCATTCGGCGTTAAGGCTGGCAAACCAACGCTCATGACCGTTAAGACGATCGCGGCTGCGGAAAAGCGGGCGTCCGGGGCTACCATCGGCGCCGATAAAAAGTCCATCGTGGTCAGCGGAAAGAGCGCCCGGTTCGTCGTTCGCACCGGGCCTAAGAGCGACATGATGTCGTACCGCATCATCGGTTTGCGCAATCCCACCATTACGGTCCCCTCTGGCGCGAAGCTCACCATCTTGTTCGTCAACGTCGACGACGACATGTTGCACGACCTTCGCCTCACCGCAAGCCAGCCCCCGTTCGACTCCAAAATCGGCAAGACGGGCACTTCCGGCTCATCTGCCCTTCCCCCGATGAAGGGCAAGAGCTTTTCAGGGCAGGCGCTCACAATCACGGCTCCATCCAAGAGCGGCGCATACAGCTACGTCTGCACGACGCCAGGACACGCGGCCGCCGGCATGTTCGGCAAGCTCATCGTCAAGTAGGAGGCGCAAATGGAAAAAGACACATCCACCAATGAAAGCGCGATCGGAAGGCGTCAACTCCTTAAGCTTGGCGGCCTTGGGCTCGGCACCGGACTCATAGGACGTGCCTTGGGCGCAGTCCCGGACTCGCAGGCTCTCTTAGGCAAGCCCGCCACCCCGTGGCAAGCTGCCTTTGACCCGAAAGGAACATTGCCGCTCTATCCGCCGCGCGAGAAGCCCAAGCCGGGCGAAAAGATCCACCAGTTCGACATCGAGGTCACGATTGGCATTCACGAGATCCTTCCCGGCGTGCAGACACACATGTTCATGTTCAACAAGTCGTACCCCGGCCCCGAGATCCGGGTGAAAGAAGGCGACTGGGTACAGGTCAACCTCAAGAACACAAGCCCGGAGTTTCACACCATCCACTGGCACGGGATTCAAATTGCGATGGAAATGGACGGCGTGCCTCTTGGAACCCAGTGGCCGGTAGGGCCGAACCAAGAGTTTCGATACCTTTGGAGAGCCCAACCGGCAGGCACACACTTCTACCACTGCCACGTCATGACGACCTTGCACCAGCAGGCCGGTCTCATCGGCTCGCTCATCATCGAGCCCACCGGGCCTGACATCGTTCAACAGACGTTTCCCTACAAGCGCGAGTACACGATGATTCTCAGCGAGCTCGACACGAATTTCGTTCGCAACATGATGTCGGAGATGGTGGCGATGGGCACTCAGATGGAGCGCATGAACCACAGTCCGTCGATGATGCGCGAGATGAACGGCCGCATGATGGGCTGGTTCAAGAACAAGGAAGAGTTCGTGAAAGCGGTCAAGAAGGGCTACATCCCGCCCTACCTTGCCGCCCGCACCGGCACGGCCATGCCGATAACGCCGAACTACTTTATGATCAACGGCAAGTCGTATCCGATGACGGACTCCCTCATGATTCGAAGGGGCGAGAACATCCGGGTGCGCCTTATCGGCGGCGGCTTCATGCCGCACTTCATCCACCTTCACGGGCACGACTTCTGGCATGTGTGCCAAGACGGTTCTCCCCTCGCCTCGCCCGTGAGAATGAATACGATTCCGATATATCCCGGTACGACGAGCGATATCGTCATCCAGGGCACGAACCCCGGCTTCTGGCATTTTCACGACCACAGCGATCTTTGCACGACCAACAATGGTCAGCACCCAGGCGGAATGATGACGATGCTCATGTACGAGGACGCGCGCGAAGCCGGTATCAAATGGGAAGAGGTCATCGCAATCAGCTCATGAGAGAACGAGGAATCATGAATAACAAATCAACGACAACAATCGGCGTAGTGGTGCTGCTCTCATGCGTAGCCGCCACAACACAGGCCCAGATCACGATTCCTGCCAGCGCTCTTGCCGCAGCAATAAACTTTGCTGCCGCGAAGAAGGCCGTGGCCTTAGAACCCGGACATAACTCGGCCAGTCCAGATAGTTCGAGTGTGAGCATGACAAACGCGCCGGTTCTCAAGGCGGTAACGAAAGTCGCCCAGACCCAGCAGTCTCCGGTAAAGGAAGAGATCGGGTTTCAGCCCCAAATCGAGCTTGCAGGCTCGGGAGTGGCAACGCTCGATATCGGGCGCAATGGCCTCTTTGGCGGGCGCGGCATCGGTAGTCGGAGCCAGATCAACTTCTCCGACTCGTCTCTTGCTTTCGGGGCCGCGCAGCGGCTCTACCACGGCGCTATCGGCAGCTTCACCCTCGGAGGACTTACGATCGACGAGGCGAACACCGGGACCGGTAAGCAAATCTTCTTGCACCAGGCATTTCTCGATTTCCAGGAGTTGCGCTTTGAGGGATATGTGGGTCGCACCAACACCCCAAGTGCCCAAATTGTGATGTTCCCGACCGTGCGTGAGGACGACCTTGTCGACTACACATCGGTTCTCAATCCTTTCTCAGACGGCAAGAACATTGAAGAGCATCGGTACAGCAATGTGGCGGCTCTCGCGTTCAACCAGGGCTTGCACAGCTTCATCAACGTGCACGCGCAGCACCAGATCGACAGCGCTGGCGTCGGCGAAAGCGGCACCGGCCTCAACTCGTTCGGAGTGAGCTACCAGTTCCTCGGAAATCCCGCCCTCACGTCGATTGAGCGCGTCCCGTCCTGGGGCATTGGACTTGAGCACCGCGCCGTTAAGCAAAGCGCCGGTGGTTCTTCGACCGTCGTCTATGGTGGCGGGGTGCTGAACCTTCGGCCAAGCGTGACGAACAAACTGGACCTCAGGCTTCTCGCTCAGGCGAGCTTCGGCAACGATACGAACACCCTGACTTCCCTGAACGACAGCTACCGGGCCGACCAGCAGTCGATTGCCCTGTCCCTGCGGAACCTGTACAGCCCCTTCGGGCGTCCGTCCTCGCAATGGGCCTTGACGGCAGGGTTCAAGCGGTACTCCAAGATCTCGGATGCAAGCTCCTTTGGGGTCGCCCTCAGCTATGCCAAGAGCCTTGGAGCCGGCTTCGACTTCGTGTCCCAAGTCGGCTATGAACGACGCAGCAACGCCATTGCGGGCGCGTTCGGTGGACGCAATGACTCGGCTGTGTTCCAGATTGGACTCGTGTTCAACTTCGGCAGCACCTTCAACCAGCAAGTTGGTCCGCGCCGCTCTCCTACCAACCTGCTTCACAAGTACATCCCGAACTAAGGAGGGATAAATCAATGAGACAATTCACAACAGCATTTGCAGCCGTTCTCCTCATAGGATCGGCATGGGCGCAAGACCGAACACTTGAAGCGACCGCGTCGGTGGCTCCCAAAGCTCCCTCGACCGGGGAAAACCGACTCGAAGTCGTCTTCACCGAAAGCGGCAAACCGGTTACGGGCCTTAAGCTAACGAGCAGCGTCGGAATGACGAACATGGACATGGGCACCGCCCATCCGGTCGTCAAGGAACCTACGCCGGGGCATTATGTCCTCAGACCGATGCTCTTGATGAGCGGCCCGTGGCGCGTCACCCTCGTCAGCCCCGTTCCAAAGTTCACCGTGAACTTCGACCTGACGGCAGGTGGAAAACAGCCCTGGACACCGGCGAAGCAGACGATTATTATCCGTGGAAGTCCAGCGAAAGAAGCGCCGAAAACTGAGCCACCCAAAACGGAAGCTCCCAAAACACAGCCAGCCAAGACCGAACCGCCGAAGCAAGGCGACCCAAGCTACGGAGGCCACGACATGGCGGGGATGGGGCACGTCGCGCTTTCCATGCCTCAGCTCAAAGAAAAGACCTCCTACGACTGGACGGAGACCATGGAATGGGATACGCGCACCGGCTTTGGAAAGCTTGATCCGATGGTTCGCATGATGATCCTCATGATGGTCGGAGGGTCGGGCATGGAGGGAATGAAAATGGCTCCCATGGAGATGAAGTTTGATGCAGCGAACTTTGTCGAGAGCGCTGACCAGCCGATGAAAGACATGCAGGGAATGGAGATGGGCGACAAGGCATTGAAGGTCGAGGCAAAGCTCGATAAGGCGACTGTCGGCAACAACAACGTTACGGTAACAATCTCGTCGCCAGATGGCAAGCCCGTCGAGAAGGCGAAGATCAAGGCCGCCATCGCCATGACGAGCATGGATATGGGAACGATGCACCCAGTGGTGAAGGAGCTTGGGAAAGGCAAATATGTGCTAACCGCCAACTTCAGCATGGGTGGGCCGTGGAGGCTCACTCTCATTGTCACCGCCCCGAACACGAAGCCAGCAACCTACACGTTCGATTTCGAGGCGAAGTAGGTGGAAACCGTCGGCATGGTGGCTCTCATCGGCAGTTCAGCGGCCCTTGTAATCTGGATCATGCTGCGCAAGCTAGGCATCGGGATGCCTGGCGGCAAGCCCGATTGCGGCTGCGGTTCTGGCTCGAAGTGCAAGACCAAGGAGCCCAAGAGATGAAGGCGTTGGCCGTTGCGGTGAGTCTGCTGGTGGCTTCCTCGGCCTTGGCGACGCCCGAGAATTGGGAAACCTACAAGAAGTTCTATGGCCTAAAACCCGGCATGACGAACTTCAAAGCCGGGTGCATGAACTGCCACACCGCGGGAAGGAATGGCATTGGCCCGTTACAGATGCCCAAGCCGACGATTCAACCTCCGAGGAGCCCGCGCTCCCCGGCATGACTGGTCCAGCGACCGCTATCTCAATCCCAGGAGAACCTCAATGAAAAAACTCACCATCATCCTTTGCTCCCTAACTCTAACAAGCGGTGCTTTTGCCCAGATGGGGCACCCGGTGTCCAAGAGTGCCAAGCATGTCATCACCTGCCCCGTAACCGGCGACAAGCTCGATATCGTCAAGGCGACGAAAGCACACATGTACGCCGACTTCAAGGGCAATCGCTACTTCTTTTGCTGCAAAGACTGTCCGTTCACGTTCAAGAAGAACCCTGCCAAGTTCGCCAAGAAACCCCACGTCAAGACTCCGAAGCACTAGCTTCAAAGGAACCAATAAACATGAGAACAATCAACTCAATCCTCATCGTCGCCCTCGCGGCTATGTCCTTCGCTGGACCGCACGACAAACATCACACAGCCGTACCGGCAGTCCAAAAGATAACGATCGTCGTCGACAACGGCTTCAAGCCAGAAACCGTCAAGGTCAAAGCCGGGCAGCCTGTTCAGCTTACGTTTGATGTGAAGCATCGCTCGTGTGCCTCAACCGTCGTATTTGAGAGCCTTAAGATCACCAAGAACCTTCAAGATGGTAAGAAGACTATCGTGAAGTTTACGCCAAAGAAGGCTGGAACGATCCGATACGCCTGCGGAATGGGGATGCTCAAGGGCTCGGTATCTGTGAAGTGAGGCGCAATACGTCCAGAGCCTTTGACAAGGTATTCGGCCGTATCGGACGTCCGATGCCCACTCTGACTTCCAACACAGGAACCGGGTGCTTGGATCTCATGGCTTGTCCGGGCTCACATAATGGTGTCCGCGGCCAATGCTATGTTTGCCCGGCACCAAGTTCAAGGCGGATTCGGTTTGATTTCGGTCCCCGGCGTTAGAAAACCGAACGGAGGACCTCATAAGCTGTGGGCTTCTCTTAACCTGGCTTGAAGAATGGAGAGATTATTATGAAGATACGAAAGGGAATCATCGGCGGGATCGGGCTGCTACTTGCAATGGTGGCGCTACAGTCCTGCTCTACCGTGCGTGCTGGTCCGAACGGGGGCGACATCGTTCCGTTGGGAAACGGCCAGGCGATGGCGGAAGTCATGTCCAACTCCGATACTGGTGAGGTTATGGTCCACACCTGGGACAAGAACCTCAAGAGCGGCCAGCCCATTGAAAACCACAGTCTGATGATGGGGAGCGGCAGCCAAACGGTTGAACTTAAGCCCTACCCGGAGTCCACCGACACGAGCGGCTTGTGCAGCCGATTCTACGGCCAGGCAGATTGGATGCGCGGTGGGCAAACGCACCACGGCTGGCTCAGCGCCAACGGAGATAAGAACCGCCACGATTTCGACATGAACAATTGCTGGAACGGTGGAGCGGCTCACGGCTCCATGTTTACTGGCATGGGTGACCATCGGCACGGAATGATGGGCGGCGCTTCAGGTTCCGGCATGGGCCACTAGGAAGCTGTTGATCAACTCGCTTCGCGAGGATAGGCAGTAACGTCTCTTGAATATGCAGGGACGCGAGAAGGCTCAGGCTCAACTGTTCGGTACGACTCCTCTTTCACAGGTTCTTCCTCTTGACCATCCGCTTCGGAAGATCCGCGCTGATTTCGACGCTTCAGGCGCAGGTCCTGCAGGAAGAGCACGACCTCGAATCCTTCGCGATAGACGGCCGTGAACCCGAGCAGCGCTAGGCCGAAGTACACCCGCGAGGCCGGGGCGATCGGAACCTCAAAAATCTTCTTGCGACGTTTGCAGTGGCTGCAGATCCAACCTGTCCAGTACAGCTTGTGGAAGAACCAGTTCATCACAACGAGCAGCACGGCGATGGCCAGAAGGCCCGTGCCAGCTTGGATTTCAAGCTCGGAGGCGTTGACCGAAGAGATCAGCGCGATGGCAACGAACCATGTGGCAACCGTGGTGGCAAGGGCTGCCCCGATGCCAGTGAGCATCGGCGACCAAAAACCTTTCTTGTAGCGAGCGAGCCCCGCAGTTACGGCAGCTAGAACGAGGATGGCTTCCAGCCCTTCTCGAAAGACAAGAATGCCGCTTCCCATAAGCATCGAGGACCGGCTCAGACCTTTGGTAGTCGGGTCGGGAGCACCGGCCACCACGACTGCCTGCCAAACCAGAGCGCCGATAATGATGGCCGCCCCGAGAATGGCGGCAACCAGCTTCGAGCCAGAAAAGCGCGCGAGCGGAGCCGTCACGTCGGCTTTGGGCTGGCCCTCGGTTAGTTCAGAATCTTTGCCCATGTCCTCCATCGAGAGAATCTCCGTTTTGTTCTCTTGACCAACCTATTCATGACTCGTTGATGCATGTATAATCAAGCTACGACATGAGATTGAACGCGCAAACCGACTTTTCGCTCCGGATCATGATGTATCTCGCTGCTAAGGGAGGCAGTTCCGTTACTATCCCTGAGGTCGCAGCCAAGCTCCAGCTATCGAAGGATCACACGATGCGGATTGCCGCTAAGCTCGTGGCAAAGGGCCTAGTGGCCTCGACGCGGGGACGGTCGGGTGGACTAGCGTTGGCCAGAGAGGCGAACTCGATCACCGTAGAGGAGATCATCCGAGCGATTGAGCCGGATTTCGCGCTGGTCCATTGCTTCCAGGCACCTCCCAAGCAGAATTGTTCGATCGAACCGGCCTGCCTGCTCAAGGGCGTCCTTTCCTCTGCCCTGAGCGCGTTCTTCACTGAGTTGCGGGCGGTAAGTTTGGCGGACCTCACTGAGTCGAACCAAGCCCCTCTCGCCGAAATATTCAGACTGAACGAGCCGACACCAATCAAGTGCCGCACGCGAGAGGCCACGCCAATCAAGAGGCACGCACCACTCGGTAGTAAACGCTAATGCCCTACGTTATCACTGAACCCTGTACCGGAGTCAAAGACAAATCCTGCATGACGGTTTGCCCGGTGGATTGCATCTACGAAGGCGACGACATGCTCTACATTCACCCTGACGAATGCATCGACTGCGGGCTCTGCGAGCCCGAGTGTCCGGTCAGTGCCATCTTCGTTGATACTGACGTGCCATCAAACTGGCGCGAGTACATAGAGAAGAACTCCGTCGAGAGCCGGCGGCTGTCCGGTTCCGCCAATCCAACAGCCAGTCACTAAGAAGAAAAACCATGAACACACCCCTCCTCGATCGCCCCGTCGGCCAGCTTGTAGCCGAAAAACCCGCCCGTTCCCGCGTCTTTGAGCGCTGGGGAATTGACTACTGTTGCGGCGGTAAGAAGGCATTGTCTGACGTGTGCACCGCGAAAAAGCTCGACGCTGCGTCTGTGGTGCGAGACCTCGAAGCGTCCGATGCGAGCCCCCAACCCATCGCCACCGATTGGACGAAGGAATCGCTGACCGATCTTTGCGACCATATTGAGAAAGTTCACCACGGCTATCTCCACGAGGCTCTTCCACGGTTGACCGCGCTTACGACCAGAGTCGCAGAGCGACATGGGGCAAAGGACGGGCGGTTGATCAAGCTGAGAGATGTCTTCCAGGCGTTTCGCTCGGAGATGGAAGAGCATACGGCCAAGGAAGACGATGTCCTATTTCCCGCGATCCGTTCTCTCGAAGGGCGTGGCGCGATCAATTCGCTTGCTCGCGGGATCTCAGAACCGATCAAGGCGATGCTGGCTGACCATGACACCGCTGGCGCGGCACTCGCCAAGATGAGGGAGCTGACCGACGGCTTTGTCCCCAGCCCAGATGCCTGCAATACGCATCGGGCCATGCTCGATGCCCTCTCCGAGCTCGAATCCGACATGCACCAGCATGTGCACAAGGAGAACAACATCCTGTTTCCTCGGGCCATCGAGAAGGCAGCGATACTGGCATAGATTGCAGACCTCTCACTTCGAGCCATTCGCCAGACGTTCCCACAAAGGGTGCCTTCGAAATTGAATGGCCCGACGTGAGAGGGTTTAGGAGCACGCAGATTATGAAATCCGTCGTTTCCCCCAAGCAAATCAAAAATGACAATGGCCTGGCTGATTCTGAATTAGTGGCACTCACTCTAAACTATGAAGCGAGTGCCTCGCCCGCCACCAGGGTCGAAATGGAGGCGAAGTTACTCGGTTTTGCTCTCCCGGAAAGTCCAACACCCTTGGGCTTGGATTCTGCACGCAGCCTCGCAACCCTTCCGGAAATGCCGGCCCTTCCGAGCCAAGTATCACCCGCAGTTTCGAGGTCAGATTTCTATTTCGTGCGTCGGGATCCAAAGTTTGCTGGTATTGAAGAAAACGAGGATAAGCCGATGCGAGCACCAAGAGGGTCAATTGAACACCGAGCCCTGGAGACAAAGCGCATAGGATATATCGCGGCGATCCTGGCTATCTCCTTCACTTTAGTTTGGCTGTGGCTTGTGCTGAGAGATCAGGGAGTGGGGCTAGACTGGGCGGGAGGGTACGCATTCTTCATGTGCTTACTCCCGGCCCTTTTTGGTTTCATCTTCTTCCTCCTCAACGCCCTCTATGGCTGGGTCACAGGAAGAACTGCGAGAGACGTGAAGATCATGAACCAAGTCTGGCCGCCAGGAAGTGGTTTCAAATACCATTAGGAGCATTGAGGCATGAAACGCTTCTTGTCTAGGCAATTGCCGGACAGACTTTACGGTTTCCCAGTGGAGCGTTGTGAGAAGGAGTGAAGACGCACAGCAAATTATCACGGGACTATTCCGTTCAGTTTGAGTCGATTCGTTGATCAGGGCGGATACGTGACTCTATCCCCAACAAGATGAGCGAACGGCGTTAGAGTGTGCAGTTCGCACTTCTTGTCCGTGAAGATGTGTCCAACAATGAATCCGCGTGCTAAAAGAGCGTCGGAAATTAGTGCGCGATGGCATCGCCAAAACACAGCCTCGGTGCAAACATAAACGGTGCGTGCCTGCTTGAACTCCGAAATGAGTTGCAGAAGGCCCTCCTCGAATTCTGAGGTCTGCATGTAATCCGCGAAGTTTCGAAAGCTTAGGTTTCGCCAAGCCATGTTCATGCTGTCTGGGTTTCGGGCCTTTCGGAATCCTCCGAGACTCTTGAGGTGGATATATTCGATTCCAACCTTTGGCAATTCGGCTTCAAGATTCTCCAGATTGAACTGCGGAAACTTTCTTGAACCAGGAAGACTGCGCACGTCGACCACGCAGGCGATTGAATATGCCCGGAGAATCCCAAGCGTTGCCTGCCACGTCCGGTTGGAAAAGCCCAGAGTGAGAGCGTGAGCCGTTTTGCAGGCTTGGGCATGCATCAAATGGAGTGACCTCCTGAAATTGCTTGCGTCTGCAAAGTCTGCTCACTGACCGATAACCACGATCGTTTCTTCATCTCCGCCCTCGATTTCTATGTTTAGGACTTCATGCAGACGGTCAGCAGCATCAAGGATTCCTCTTCAGCATGAACGTCGTGCAATACCCCTGGTTCTAAAACTATCAGCCCACCGGCAAGGAGCGAGTGCCTCTGGCCCGCTACCGATAAGGACAAAGCGCCCTCTATAACCTGAATGAAAACCGCGCCATTGGCTTTGTGCTGAGGCAGGGAGCCGCCTTTGTCAAACCGAAAAAGAGCGGTCGTCACATGATCACACTTGTAAAGGGCAACCTGGCGATGGCCTAGATGGACCGGATTGTGCTCACTTCCAAGTGACGTCGCCTCAGCTTTCAGGTC
>JBBRZF010000114.1:0-11572 GCA_038236965.1 Terriglobales bacterium
GCCTACGCCCACGGCCGCCGCAAGATGGTAGATCACATCCATGCCATGGACGGCGTCGCGAACGGCGTTGCTGTCGCGCATATCGCCCTGCATGAACTCCGCTTCGCGCGAGAGATAATCAGGAAATCCGTTGGGATGCACCTGTTCCGTCAGATTGTCGAAGACGCGCACCTGGTGTCCCTGGCGAAGCAGCGCGTCCACCATGTGCGAGCCGAGGAATCCGGCGCCGCCGGTGACGAGGATCTTCTTGCTCATTCGTTGGCCCCCACCACTTCGCGCTGGCGCGCAGTGTGCTCGTTCTTCGCTTCGGAACGCGGCGCATAGCGACCGACGGCCCACGCTGCAAACTCGGCAAACGTGTTCGGATCTTTCGGCGGACTCGTATAGTGTGGAACCATGCCAAGATGTTCCGGGGTAAAGCAGAGCGTCATCGTGGTATCGAATTCCTGCAACGCGCCCATCTGCCTGTCGAACCAGTTCTCGGCGTTGGGACGGAACGAGTCAGCCCAGCTCACGCCCGTGCGCAGATATTTCACTCCGAGTTTGCGCAGCCATTCCACGCCGCTTGCAAGCCTGTGATCTTCGTAATGGAACCACTGGCAGATTCCCATTCCCTGCGGAAACACGGAGGCCGCCGGCTTCGGAGTTCCGTCTTCGCGCACCACCCCCATGTAGTAATGGCGATAATAAGAACTGCCTTCCGCTTCCTTGTGACGCGTGGTCGCCGTCCACGTCTTCGGCAGGTCGAACAGGCTGTAGTAATGAACGCGGTCCACCAGCGGCAGCAGCAACTCCGCCGTGCGCTGCATGCCGAATACCTGCACCTCCTCAGCGCCGAATGACGATGCTCCCGCTTCCGAGACCCAGATAGGCTTCCTTACCACCCCGCGAACTTCCTCGATCTTGTCCGGCCATTCGTTGATGTTCCAATGGTTCCAGTCCAGCGGAAATCCGTGTACCGCGACCACGTCGACGGCATCCATCACGCCGTAGCCTTCCAGCAACTTCAGATAATTGGGATCGATGGGCGAGATACCGCCCAGAACGACCTTCACGGTCGGATTTACGCTGCGGATCGCGCGCGAGCCCGCCAGCACCATCTCGGCGAACATCTTCCAGTCGGGATCAACTTTGAAATCCCAATGCGAAAGATTGTTGGGCTCGTTCCACAACATGACCGCTTCAACCATGAACTTCCCTTTCGTAGCCCGGAGCCGGAGTCAGAGTTACAGCGTGCCTTCTAGTTCATGATCGAGGACGTACTTGCCATCGCGTTGCACGTTGGTCGGCGCACAGATCCACGTCTCCGATTCAGGATGTTCGAGTATCTCCAGGCCGGTGCTGCGCAGCATGCTCTCGGCAGCGGCACGGTTCGGTATCCACCAATTCGTCTGGTCGTTCGCGTAGCTGTGTTCGATGAAGTACATCTGCGGGAACTCGGGCGAGGAAAAAATATCCTTGTTCCAGAAGTGATAATTCTTTTCCCACGCGCGCACCTCTTCCGAGCCGCGGAGCATGGTCTGGAAGAGCAGCTTGCCCCCCACCTTCTTCACCACTTTATCCAGCGCAAAGAGCGGATAGCGAAGGTGATAAAGAACGCCCATGAAAATCACAAAATCGAATTGTCCCTCGATCTTGTCCACGTCGTAGACCGAACGGTTCTGGAACTCGATTTCGAGGTCGAGCGTTCTGGCGGCAAACCGCGCCTGGTTCAGGTAGCGTTCGTCGATATCGATGCCGAGCACCCGCTCGGCGCCGCGACGCTTCATCTGTATGGAATAAAATCCGCCATTGCAGCCGATATCCAGCACGCTCGCACCCGTCAGGTCGCGCGGGATCGCCGGCTCAATATGCTTCCATTTGATGTTGGGAAAATCCCCAAGAAAATGGTTAGGAGCGGTAGCCACTCCGCACAGATCGATGTTGTGAAACCAATCTCCCAGTTCCTGAACCTGCTTCGCGAGCGCTTCGCGCCTCTCGCTGGCCGGGAGTTCAGCAACATTGGATCCGGGATTGTCTGGGGAACCGTGCAAGTGCGTAGACATCGGACGACTTCCGTGGCGGTAGCTCCGCCCATTTGTCGAATTAGATGCTCAGGAGCTACTCGGGATGCCTGTAACCCATCCGCTCACAGCAAGTTATAGGCAATGCATCTCCATACGACACTGCCAGAGCGAAATCGCTCGCGTGTTCGACTCAATCAAAACGTGCACTCCCGTGCGAGTCTCTGCTCGACCCGCACGAGAGAAAAGGCCTTCAACTCGAACTAGACTGTCCTGCGACCCGTCGCCAGATTAATGATGGCAACAATGACGGCCACAACAAGCAGAAGGTGGATGAGGCTACCCGCAACGTGGAAGCCCCAACCGAGCAACCACAAGATCAACAGAATCGCAAAAATCGTCCACAACATAGAGGTCACCTGGGCCAGAGGGGAACTGGCGGTACAGGGTGAGAGTCTTGCGCACCGTGAGGAGTTGTATAAAGGCGTGCCACGTGAGCACAATGTTTGCTCCCCGCCCCACAACCTGGACGAGGGGCTCCCCTTGCAGCGAATGAACTACCACAAAAGAAAAAAGGACGTGCGCGCTCAGGAGGGGACGCACACGTCCGCGAGGGGCTCCGTTCCAGAAAGAGTCCAAGCTGATCAATTCGGGTTACTGAATGGTTTCCAGACGTGAACGGATCTGTCCCGCCAGGTGACACACAGAACGCAGCTTTTCTTCCACATCTTCTGGAAGCGACGGCGTGCTCAACGCCAGCTCCGTTGACAACAGGATCCCGGTGACGGCTCCGCGGATCTCGCTGCGTAAAAGCGATTCGGCCGCGCGCATGGCGATGAGCCTTTCTTCATCATGCCGCCGCATCGCCTTCTTCACATCACGAATAAGGCGGTCCGTCCCGCTGATGGCCAGATTCACATAGACCGGGATCGCCAGTCCGGAGTTGTGCAGAAGGATGTCCACTCCCTCTGGTTCGGTTTCTACCAGTGGCTCATCCAGCAGCAGCGCAGAGTACTCACTTCCACGCAGCAGAGCGTTGGCACGCTTCAGGGTGATGGCAAGTTCCACTTGTTCGCCGAGCGCGTGTTCCAGCGCAACGGCACAGTCTTGTCCACGATTCGATGTAGTGACAAACAGGATCATTGCTGCCTCCAGCCGCCGGGCGCACGCAGGCACACGAGTGCTGCGCGTGCGCGGGGCGGCCCTTTACGACCGGGATCGTCCCGCGCCGGTTACTGGATGGTTCCGTACTCTTTCAGTTTGCGATAGAGAGTGGTCTTGCCGATTCCCAACAGCCGCGCGGCCTCCAGCTTATCGCCGTGCAATTGCTCGATAGCTTTCAGGATGGCGTGCTTTTCAAGATCGGCAATGGGCATGATCGTCTGCGACGGGTTGCCGGCCGGCAGGATCGAAGCCGCCTGCACACGCCAGTTCTGGATGCTGGTTGGAAGGTCGCTCAGATGCAGGGTGGGACCGGAGGTCAGCGCGGCCGCGCGTTCCAGGCAGTTCTCAAGTTCGCGCACATTGCCCGGCCATTCGTAGGCGAGCATCAGCTTCAACGCTTCGTCGCTTATATTGCGCTGCACTCCCGTGGTGCGTACGATCCGCTCCAGGAAATGTCCGGTCAACAATGGAATGTCCTGCTTGCGTTCACGCAGTGGAGGAATACGCAACGTGAGCACGTTCAAGCGGAAATACAAGTCGCGGCGGAATGTTCCTTGCGCCACCGCTTGTTCCAGATCGCGATTGGTAGCCGCCAGGATGCGAACGTTGATGGGAATCGCCTTGGTGCCGCCGACGGGACGGATCTCTTTTTCCTGCAAGGCCCGCAATAACTTCGCCTGCAGGTCCACTGGGAGCTCGCCGATCTCGTCAAGAAATACCGTGCCCCCCTCGGCGATCGCCAGCAGTCCATCCTTCGAACGCACTGCGCCGGTGAACGCGCCCTTCACATATCCAAACAGTTCGCTTTCGATGAGCGTTGGAACCAGCGAGCCGCAGTCCACGGGGATGAAGGGCTTGTCGCGGTAAGGTCCGCTAAAATGTATGGAACGCGCAACCATTTCCTTGCCAGTGCCGCTCTCGCCCGTGATGAGCACGGGATGCGTGCTGTGCGACGCCTTGGAAATGATGCGATAAAGCTTTTCCATCTCGGGTGCGCGGCCCACAATCGATCCAAAGCCCTGCTTGGATTTCACCTGCTCGCGCAACATGCGGTTTTCGCTGGTCAGTTTCAGGTGGCTCACCACGCGATCCAACAACAGCCGCAGCTCTTCCATATTGAAGGGCTTGGTGACGTAATCGTAGGCGCCATGCTTCATCGCCTGCACTGCCGATTGCACGGTCGCATAACCGGTGATGACGATGACCACGGTCTCGGGACGGCGCCGCTTTATCTCTCGCAGGATCTCGATGCCTCCCGTTCCGGGAAGCCGTAGGTCGAGCAGCACAACATCCACGCTCGTGGTATCGAGCACGCGATAGGCGTGATCCGCGGAATCGGCGATCGAAGTGGAGAACCCTATCGATTGCGCTACCTCGCGACAACCATCGCGGATCGCCCGCTCGTCGTCGATGATGAGCAGGTTCAGCAGGTTCGCTTCCGCCTTTTCAAAGTTGGGTGTCATGGCTTCAGTCGAAAACATTCTAGTAAGAGTTCCGACCTGCGGGGAAGCTGTTTCTTTCCCGTGCGTGCTGCTTGCCGCGGATGCGTTCATCAGAAACCTCCGGATAGATTACTTGGATCAGGATAGCTATGGATTGCATTTACACAGTGTTCATGAGGCCGCGCGCGCACATGCGCAGCGCGCGCGCGACCTCTCGGCACGGATTTTGCGGGCTGGTTGGCCGGCTGCTCCGCGTGACTTGCATCACCGTGAACCGTGACGCGTCCCCCGCTCTTTATGCGTTCTTCCGGCGGGATCAGGATGGAACGGGCTTCACGAACAAGGACCGCGCCGCGCTCGCCGGTCTCCAATAACTCGCGGCTGTAACGCTCGCAGCACTCGGCATCCCCAGACTTCATTTGCAATAGACCTGAAGTAATGAGGATCGCCGTGAATAGGTTCGCAAGCTCGTGCAATATTTTTCTCAGCTCTTGCGTGTCCACTACCTTCGCGCTTTGCTTGTCCGTTGTTCTCATCTGCTCTTTCCTTTAACGGCAATATAGAAAGCAAGCGTGAGACCAAACAGGAACTCAGGTGGAAACCATTGCCCTCGTTGGAGTTAGCGAAAACACCCGCCCGGTGCGGATTTTCATCTTGAAAAATTCCGTTCGCTTTCGGGAATGGCATCCGCCCAGCGTGACAGAAAATCACGACTAATTCTTTCAGAATCAGTGCAGTGCAGGAATGGAATTCAAAACGGAAGAAAATCCCGAAACGGAATGGAAGGCGACTGGCGTCGCGCTCGGCAGAAAAAATAATTCACAAATGGAAAACGGCACCCCGAAGGGTGCCGTCTCAAAGTCGCCTTCGCCAGTTAGCGAACGACAACAGGTTGCGTGATGCGGAAGGTAAGGCGACGTTCTGCGCCGAAGCCGACATCTTTCTTACCCGTTGCATACGCGGTTGTAGTACCCGCTCCAGCGCCCACGGCAGAGCCGATCACGGCGCCTTTACCCCCGCCGAGCAAGCCGCCGAGGAGAGCGCCTCCACCAGCGCCTCCGCCGATCATCGCCCAGTTACGTTTCTTGTGCGACGCGCCCTTGGCCGAAACGCTGGAGCTCGACACCGGGTAAGCCTTTCCGTCAATGGTCACACTCGCCAGCGCAAGCTGTATAAATCCCGGGTCCTGCAGACGTCCCGAGCGATGCGCGGAGACGACGCGTCCGGCAACCGCCGCACCCGCGGCGGCCAGGGTCTTGCCTTCCACCACGAGCGGCGCGTCGAGTACGGCGTCGAAGCGGTCACCGGAGTTCGCGGTAGCGCTCGATACGGCCGTCTGCAAACGGACCGTTACCGGCGTTCCCGAGGGGACCGTCAGCGATTGCATCAGGAAATTGTGCGACTGCTCGCCGCGCGTCTCGGTCGCCTTGGCGCCAAACGGCAAGGCGCTGGGAGTAGCTTCGTTGCTGGCCGTGGTCGGCGCCGCCGGATCGGGCGCGGCAGCCTGGGGATTGCCGGGCAGCTTGGAGCAGGCAGCAGTAAGGATGAGGATCAATAAGAATGGAGCAAGCCAGAGTCTTTGGGTTTTCATGGTCGATGTTCCTTCCAAGTGGTACGACCTGAGTAGTGCAAGCCTAACTCCACTCGCTAAAATTATTGTTTTCAATCTTTTGTCGACTTTAAGGCTGGGACTCAGCGTGTAGAAATTGCCTTGTCGAGCAGAGTTGATGCTGGTTGGGAACAAAATTAGTGGACGTGTAGGTGGGGGATAAAGTCGCTTGGTTCAACCGGAGAGGCCGTCGTAATGGGATGGTGGAGGTTATCGCCGCAAAAGCGCGGCGCGAACCTGGGGCATCCGGCAAAGGTAGGGCACCGTCAAGAAGAGTCTTTGATAAGTGGGCGACCCGCCGAGCTAAAGATGCCGGAGGCGCAGCTCCCCAAGCGCGCGCGAGTACGAGCAGATCGAATACTTTGGCACCGAGAGCGATACGCCAACCAACTACGGACAACCACAAAAATGCATGGGTCCACTTTGAGCGAGTCATTTGTCATCTCCGAGAATCGAAGAGCGATAGTAATTCCGGGTCGTAAGAGAATCAAAGAGGGCAGCTCCCTGAGCGGGCGGGGCCGAGATGCAGATCGAAGGTCAAAGACCGCGAGCGAGGGCGCTCGCGCCACATCGAGCAACAGCAGGGGCAACACCAAGGCGAGCGTTGCTCGCCCGCCACGGACGAGGCGTCCGGGCCCACGTCATGCAACGGCAAGGGCAACGGCAACGACAGACCGATGTGCGGTGTGATTTTGGGCGCAAGATGGTGGGGTGAAATCACGAAACGGCATGATTCCCGTCACGTTGCGAGAAGCCTGTGCATTGCTACCATGCCAACCCTATGAATCCACTTAGCATTGTCGTTTCGCTGATGTCGAATGGGAACGGATACCAGCGTCAGCAAGCGGCGTCGGCAGAAGAAGCGGCGTCGCGACTGGGAGTCCGTCTCGTAGTCCTCTTTGCTGACAACGATCCGATCCAGCAGAGCCAACAGTTATTGAACATCATTCAGTGGCGCGATCTGCGTCCGGACGCCATCGTCTGCTGTCCGGTGGGCACGGGGATGAAGCGAGTTGCGTATGCCGCGGCAGAGAACGGCATCGGCTGGGCGATCATCAATCGCGATGTGGATTACCTGGAGGAGTTGCGCGCGCTGGCAAAAGTTCCCGTCTGTCACGTGAGCGTGGACCAGGTGGCGGTAGGAAAGATACAGGCGCGGCAGATGGCAAAATTGCTGCCGCTTGGCGGCGCGGTGCTCTATCTGCAAGGTCCGGCATCGAGTCCGGCGGTGCAGGCGCGCGTAAAGGGAATGGAAGCCGAGAGACCGAGCAACTTGCAGATACGAACCGTGCGCGGCAAGTGGACGGAGCAGAGCGGATACGATGCGGCCGCCGCGTGGCTCCACATGGCGTCGTCGAAACACGAATCCATCGACATGGTGTGCTCGCAGAACGACGACATGGCCGTGGGCGCTCGCAAGGCGCTGGAGACGCTTTCGACCGGCGAGCGACGCGAAATCTTGAGCCAACTTCCCTACACGGGATGCGACGCGTGCGAAGGAACAGGGCGCGAATGGCTGAGGAAGGGAATGCTCACTGCGTCCATCGCCATGCCTTCGACGGCAGGCGTCTCGCTCGAAGTGCTGGTGAAGGCCTTGCGCTCTGGCGTGCCTCCGGCAGAGCGCACGGTGGCCATGCCGACCTCTTCTCCATCGTTGGAAACGCTGCGTGCCGCGGAGAAAAGAAAACTGGCGTTCGCGTAGGCAGGCCTTGGGGCATTTAGTCATTGAGTCATTGAGTCATTGAAAGCAAAGCTCAAGAACACATTAAGCCACTCGCGAAAGCGGTGGCTTTTTTGTTGGAGTCGGATTCACAAACCTCTTCTCACTGAACTTGCACGGCGATGACCGTCACGTGGGAAGGATTGGACAGGTGCGAGGTAATAGGGAGAGCAACGGCAAGAACAAAAGCAATGGCAACATCAAGGCGAGCTTCGCTCGCCCGCCGCGGACGGGGGCGTCCGGGCCCACGCGAGCAACGGCAACGGCAAGAGCATCCAAAGTTAAAGCCACGGCTTGGGTCCGTGGCTTCTTGTGAAGAGGTATTGGAAAACTATTGGGAGCCGCCGCCGCCGATTTTTTCAGCAGTGGTGCGTGTCGCTGGGTCGGGTTGCTGGATGACGATGCCGTTGAAGGCTGTGGCTGCGATGAGGCGTCCGTTGTAGGCGTAGGCTTCGCGCAGAGAGAATCCGGCGATGGTGGTTGCATGCCACGAGCGTCCTGCGTCGCGGCTTTCATAGACTGCTCCGGAGCCAACGACGGTGGCGAACATGCGATTTCCTGCACGATCGACTTCCACGTCGAATACGTTGCGCGACGGCAATCCATCGATGACGTGTATCCAGCTCTTTCCGGCGTCGGTGCTTTGCAGCGCGCCTTCGTGAGAGGTGAGCCAGATGGACTGGTCGGGCGCGATGAGCACGTGGAAGATGCGATGCACGTAGCTGGGCACATCGGCCGTCGTCCAACTCTTGCCGGAATCGGTGGAGACCATGAGCGCGGTGGCAGTGGCGACGGCGACGGTTTCGCCGCAGACGCTTACGCCGATGAAGTGTGATTGACCTGCGATGGGGCCACCGGTCCAGCTCTTGCCATCGTCGCGGCTGATGTAAAAGCCGTTGGCGGTGGAGGCGAAGAGGAAGTCTCCGGCAGACTGCAACTCGGTGACGCGGGCGTTGAGTTCAGACTTGACCCACTCGGACTTACGAGCCTTGGGAGTGACAAGTTTTCCTTTGACCTTGACGGGCTTGGGCGCGGGAAAGACCTTTTCCGTGAGGATGTTGTTCACCGGTTGCCAGCTATGTCCGGCCGAGTCAAGACGGAATATCCCGTGATTGGTGCCTGCGAAGAGCGATCTATTTGCCGCTTGCATAAGATGTACGACGTCGCGTCCGGCAAGTCCTTCGCTGAGTTGCGACCATGAAGTGCCACTGTTGCGGGAGACAAACACGCCGCCGAAATCCTTGTCGTTGAGCACGCCGGCATAAAGCGTGGCTGGATCTTTGGCGTCCACAACGATGGTGGAAACCTGGCGATGCGAGAATCCGGCATTGGCAGTCACAAACGTTTTCATGCCGTCATTGCTGGCGAGAACGCCGCTGCGGTCGGTGGCGATAAGAACCCGCGAAGGATTGCGCGGGTCCACCATGACGTCGTTGATGATGTAGACGCCGGGGGTTACGCGGGTAAACGTCTTGCCGCTGTCCACGGTCTTCCACAGGCCTTCGGTGGTTCCGGCGTAGACGACGTTGGCATTGACGGGGTCCTGCTGCAGCACGCGGGTGCGGCGCGCGGTGGAAGGAATGCCGGTGACCTTCTTGAAGAGTTCGCCGCTATTCTCGCTCTTGTAAATGCCGGAACAGGCGCTGGCGAACACGTTCGCGGGATTGCCGTGATCGATGATGATGGAGAAGACGTCGGAATCGTCGATGACGCCCTTCTTGATATTGTGCCAGGTCTTTCCGCCGTCTTCGGTCTTCCATGGCAAGTGCCAGGTACCGGCATAGACGATGTTGGGGTTGCGCGGATCGACGGCGATGGACTCGATGTTCTTTAGCTCGGCGTGACCTTCGGGCGAGATGCGCGTCCAGTTGTCGCCACCGTCATTGCTGCGGAAGACGCCATCCAGCGCGCCGATAACGAGGATGTGCGAATCGCTTTGCGCCAGTGCCAGCGCGCGAATGCTTTTGCCGCGCGTGTAGGGCAGTATCTGCCAGGTGCGTCCGGCATCGTGCGAACGGAAGAGGTCGCCGCTCTCGGTTTCGACCGACCAGGCAGCGACGTAGATGGTCTTGGGATCCTTGGGATCGAAGGCGATGTTATCGAGGACGTAGTCGTCGTTGGTGCCGAGGTGGCGGAATCGCGCCCAGGATGAGCCGCCATTGGTGGATTGATAAAGCTGTCCCGCGCTGGTGCCCAGCAGGATGTGGTCGGGGTTGGAAGGGTCGTAGGCCAGCGAGCGAACGTCGCCGCCTTCCGGACCGACTTGTATCCACGGGGAACGCGTGTCGTTCGCGGGCGTGCTCGATGGAGATTGCGCGAACGCTCCAAGAGCGAGAAGAGCGACGACAGTTGCCAGCAACGCTTTCGATTTTGAAATCAACACGGACTTCAACACGCGGGGGATTCCCCTTTCAGGGTTACAAATGATTGGATTTCAGAGGCGACTGCAAGGTGCCACTTTTCTGGCGAGCGTGCAAGAGTTCCTTGGTACAGGTTGAATCGCGAAAGCGGCCAGCGGGATGTCTGTCTAATGTTGTCGAATTCTATACCTCCGTTCGGTTTAGAGAAAAATGGCCGGTGGACGCAAAGATTGCGTCCGACCGGCCATGAGTCCGAAGTAGCCGATTCCTAGTTACTGAGCAGGAGCCGCGGCAGCCTTCTTTTTGGCAGCTTTCTTCGCGGGCTTAGCGGGCTTCATCATCGTGGATTCATCCACAACGGTGGTTCCCTCTCCGGTGAAGGACGCGCCGGTCGGGACAAGCCAGATCTCAGTCTTGGATGCATCGGCAGTGCTGGTGCGCAGTTCTATACGGCTACCGTCAATGCCCTTGTCGGTGACGAGGTACTGCTTGGCATTGAAGGCACGCTGCGCTGCCAGGTTCTTGTTGGTCTTCTTCTTCATTTCGTCTGCGCTTGCTTCGCCAACAACAACGGCTTTGGCATCGGCTTCGCGCTGGAGACGAAGAGCCACGTCATCGAGGATGGCCTTAGCGGCGTTATCGATGCGAGCAGGCTTCTTGGTATCCGGGAATGCAACCTCGTTGATCTTGCTGGAGGTTGGCGGCGGCGGCGGAACTTCAACGTTGACGCTGCTGGAAGCGGCGGCGGTGAGGTTGCGATCATCGCTGACGGTGGTGTTGACGGTGATAGGACCAGCAGGTGCGCCGGCGGTGTCAAGCGTTGCGGTGGCGCCATTGCCGGCAAGTCTTCCACCGGTGCTGTTCCACGCATAGCTCAAAGGACGGCTGTCGGGGCTGTTGCCCTGGCAGGTGATGGTCGAAGGATCGCCAGACTTAACCGTGGTCGGGTTGGCGGAGCAGGAGACTGTCGGCGGATGCTTCGGCGGTTCCTTGACTGCGTAGGTAGCGGTGCACTCGGCGGTCGTCAGCTTCTTGCCTTTGCCGTTGTCGGTAACTTTGCCGTTGATGGTGTAGCTGCCGGGGGTCAGTCCAGTGGTGTCGACATCGGCTGACGTGGTGGTGCCGGTGATCTTGCCGCCGGTGGTGCTCCACGCGTAGGTGAGGGTGCGCTTGGGATTGAAGTTAGCCGAGGTGAGCGAAACTTTTACCGGTTCGCCGGCCATCACTTCCGCGGGCTGCAGAGTGCAGGTTGCGGTTGCGGGAACGACGGGACC
>JBBRZF010000115.1:0-11449 GCA_038236965.1 Terriglobales bacterium
CCATGTCGGTGAGGTAAAGCTCGGCATGCGGATTGTCGGCGCTGAGTCGGTCGATGTTCTCGAAGAGCGGCGCGGTGGCGAAGGCGTAGATGCCGGAATTCACTTCGCGCAGAGTCTGCTGCGATTCAGAAAGCTGTTTCTGCTCGACGATGGCGGCAACTTCATCCGACGAATCGCGGCGCACGATCCGTCCGTAGCCGAACGGGTCAGACGGTTCGGCAGTGAGAATCGTCATGGTGGACTGTCGCGCCAGGTGGAAGTCGCGCACGCGTGCGATGGTCTCCGCACGGATGAGCGGCACATCGCCGGAGAGTACGAGTAGGTGGTCGTATCCGGCGAGCGCGGTGCGGCATTGCATGATGGCGTGTCCGGTGCCGCGCTGTTCGCGTTGTTCGACGAAGTTCACGCCGTAGGATTCGGTGGCGCTGCGAACGCGATCGGCTTCGTGTCCGATGATGGCGAAGATGTCGGCGGGCGCGATGACCTTAGCAGCGGCGGTAATCACGTGTCCGAGCAGCGAGCGTCCCGCAATCTCATGCAAAACTTTAGGGTGCTTCGATTTGAGGCGCGTGCCTTTTCCGGCGGCGAGGATGGCGATGGCGAAGCGAGGAGGACTCTGAGAAGGCATCGGGAACATTGTAAACGGAAGGGCATTGCGAATCGGGTAAATGCGAATCGGGGAATCTGGGGAGGGCGCTAGCGGAGACCAAAGGGAAGGGCGAAGGGAACAACTGTTGTACGTTTCGTATCTCCTGTTAGGGGAGGACGGGCGAGTATTTTCTTTCGGCTAGAGAGAGGAGGTCTCTGGAGATTCGTGCGGCGTTGTGACGGGCAAGGCCGCTGTTGTCGAGGTAGTCGCCGGTGATGGGTTCTACGCCGAGGTCGCGCACGGCGTCGAGGTCGGCTTCAACTTGATCGCTGCTTTCCAGAGCGTATTTGCTGCTCATCTCCGGCGAGATGGGCCTGTCGTTGAGGAGCGCGTAGTCAAATATCTTCTGGCCAGCGTGGGAGAAGAGAGCGCGAATGTGGTCGGCGGCGGTGAGGTCAAGGCTTTCGTTCGCCTGCGTCATGATATTGCAGACGTAGGCCTTCACCGCCTTGGACTCGGCAATGGCTTCTGGAACTCCATGCACAAGCAGGTTGGGCACGAGGCTGGTGAAGAGGGACCCGGGGCCGATGGTGATGAGGTCGGCGTCCGCGATGGCGCGCAAAGTTTGCGGCAAGGGGCGCGCGTCAGCGGGGACCATGTGCAGGCGGACGATGCGTTTCTTGCTGGCGGTGATGTTGGTCTCGCCGCGAACGCGCGAGCCGTCGTGCATCTCGGCGTCGAGTTGGACGTCGCTGGTGGTGGCGGGGAATATTTCGCCACGGCTGTTCAGAATGGCCGTGGAAAGATTGACTGCCTCGGCGAAATCTCCAGTCAAACGCGAGAGCGCGGTAACGAAGAGGTTCCCGAAGTTGTGTCCTTCGAGGCCTTCTCCCTCGGAAAAGCGGTATTGGAAGAGTCTCGAGAGCAGGGCCTCATCTTCGGCGAGTGCGACCATGCAGTTGCGAATGTCGCCGGGAGGCAGGACGCCCATGTCCTTGCGGAGACGTCCGCTGGAGCCGCCGTCGTCGGTCACGCAAACTATGGCGGAGAGTCGCGAGATGACAAACGCTCTGCGTTCATAGATTGCTCCCGGTTGGGGCACGTAGATCTTGAGGCCGCGCAGGATGGTAGACAGCCCGGTGCCACCGCCAATGGCTACAACTTTCAGCGGTGAAGCAGAAGCGGAAGCGGAGAACAGGTTCGGCATCAGATTCAAATATCTTCAAATATCTTTAAATATCCAGGGAGAGGCTCGTCCTCAACAGCGGCGGCTAGACCGCTGTTGATTCGGGGTAGAGAAGTTCGGTAAAGCGCGGATCGTCGGAAAGATTGCGGAAATCCGAATCATTGCGCGCCTGGAAACGATTGTTCCTGTTGAGGCGGATGGCTTCTGAAAGATACTGCAAAGCCTCGGCAGGATGCCCGGTAAGACACTCGAGCACGGCCATGCCGTAGGCGATAAAGTCACGCGCGGGTTGCTGCTTCAGCAGCTTCTCAAAGTTTTCACGTGCGGCGATGTAATCTCCCATATTCATGAGGGAGACCGCGTAATCGTAATGTTCTTCCGGCGTCTTGAAGGTGTTAAGAACCTTACCCATCTTCTGGTTGCAGATGTTGAGATGAAGCGATGCACGCTCCACCAGTTCTCGAGAACCGGTCTCCATGACCTTTTGTAGCAACGGCTTGGCTTTGTCGAACTTCTGCCCTTGCATGGCTTTGAGAGCCTGCTCATAGTAGTGGACTGCCTGCTGCTGGCGAGCCTTGTCGGCTGCGGAGGGCAGAGGCGGGCGGCGCGGATCGAGCGCGGCGGGCGGCTTGATGAGCGGCTTTTTGACGAGCTTCTTGGCTGCCGTCTTGGGAGCAGCAACAACCTTCTTTTTCATTGTCTTAGGCGGTGCAACCTTAACTTTTGCTGCAGGTTTTTTCTTCATTTTGCGGGCTCGCAGCGTCGGGTCCTGCAAAGCTTGAAAATAAAAAGAAAGGCAGGACGCGAGACACGCTTTTATACCCGCAAAGTGGGTGTCCGTCAAGGAGAGGTGAACATTGCGGAATCGGGTGAAGCGCGAATGGGGGTATCCGAGGGGCGAAGATGAGCGACAAGAGGGGCGGTCGTCCGCCTCGAAATTACTCGATTTGCGGTCAGTTCGATTGGCGGTCAGTTCTTGAGGGAGCGGTCGGAATACGCGCTGGGTAAGATTTCTAAAGTTACTGCAACTTAAAGGCAGGGAACTGATTCCATATAGAATTGCAGAATAGATTCAGGGTGAAGATGAGCGATTCGGGGCCAGATAGTCCGAAAGAAACATTGCCCAATGCATTGCCGAAGGACGCTGTCCCGAGGATTTTGGGTCCTGACGGGCTGCCGGTGGAATTGCCATGGCAGCGGCGGAAGCGGGGAAGCGTCTACTTCACCTGGTTGCGTGATCTGGTCATCTCGGTAGCGGTATCTACGTTCATCATCATCTTCCTCTACCAGCCTGTTAAGGTCGAAGGCACCAGCATGATGCCTGGACTCGACGACCAGGAACGTATCTTCATCAACAAATATGTGTATCGCTGGGAGCCGATCGAGCGCGGCGATGTGGTGGTGTTCCGCTATCCGCGCGATACGTCGAAGAGTTACATCAAGCGAGTGATAGGCGTGACTGGGGACCATGTAGCCATTGATAACGGACGGGTGTACGTGAACGGGCTGCGAGTGGATGAGCCGTATGTCCCGACGCAGTTCGCCGACGAACGCTCCTACTCGGAGATCGTGGTACCGCGCGGATCCTTCTTCGTGCTGGGCGACCATCGCAACCTGTCGAGCGATAGCCGCGACTTTGGTCCCGTGGAGTCGGAGTACATTTACGGCAAAGCGGTGTTCGTCTATTGGCCGTTTGAAAAGGCCGGGAAACTGTATTGAGCGGACGCAAGGCACAAGGGGTTCAAGAGTTCCTTTAAGAAAACCTAAATCAATCGGGGAGAATGGGATGCGTAGGCTCTTGATGTTGCTGGTGCTGATGCTTGCGGCAATGGCAATGGCGGCGGATTCGCCGGAGGCTGTGTTGATGAAGGCGGACCGCGATTTCAATGCCGCCACCCAGGCGCGCCACGTCGATGGCTGGATGGAGTTCATGGCCGACAACGTGGTGCTGGGGCGAGACCAGGCCGTGGTCGGGCGCGACGCGGTTCGCGAAACCATGAAGGACACGTGGGATGATCCGAGCTTTAGCCTGACGTGGGAACCGACCAAGGGAGAGATGTTTCCCGACGGGTCGATGGGCTACACCACTGGCCGCTGGACGCGTTCGCGAAAAGATAAGGACGGCAAGATGATAGTGGGTCATGGCAACTATCTGACGGTGTGGGCCAAGCAGAAAGACGGTTCCTTCAAGGTGTTGTGGGACGGCGGAGCGGCGGACCCGACTCCGGTGGCAGCTAAATGAAGCTTGCTATTTTTGGCGCGACGGGACCGACCGGGCTCGAGTTGACGAAGCAGGCGCTGTCGATGGGCCACGAGGTCGTTGCGCTTGCGCGGAATCCGGCGCGGATGACCGTCTCCAGCGAAAAGCTACGCGTTGTGCAAGGGAACGTGCTGGACGCGGCGGCGGTGGAGCGAGTGATCGGAGGCAGCGATGTGGTGTTGTCGTGCCTCGGGATCAGACCGTTCGCACCGAAAGGAACGCAGTCCAGGGCGATGCACAACATACTGACGGCCATGCAGAAGGTCGGCGTGAGGCGGTTGGTGGTGGAGAGCGCGTACGGTGTGGGCGAAAGCCGTGCATTGGCGACTCCTCTGGCTTTTACGCTTCTTCTGAGCTGGACCTACAACGACAAGGAAGTGATGGAAGCGGAAGTAAAGCGCAGCGGGATGGATTGGACGATCGTGCGCCCGCCGCAGTTGCGCGACGGGCCGCGAACGGGCAAGTATCGCGTGGGCGATGACCTGCGGCTCGGATTAGGTACATGGATCAATCGGGCGGATGTGGCGGAGTTCATGCTGCAACAAGCGGTTTCGACGAAGTGGGCTGGCAAAGCTCCTACGATAAGCGCGAACTAGAGTGCCTGATGTAAGTTGGTGCGTTTTTGTGTGGGGCGAATACCTGATAAGATTGTTAAAATCCACCCTCCGGAGCAGAGATGCAAGCAATCCTTGCGCTGGAAGACGGGCGCGTCTTCCGCGGCAAAGGCTACGGCGCACAAGGCGAATGCCAAGGCGAAGTAGTTTTTAATACCTCCATCACCGGGTACCAGGAGATCTTTACGGATCCTTCCTATACCGGGCAAATCGTGGTTCTCACCAATCCTGAAATCGGAAATTACGGCACCAATCCTGAAGACCAGGAAGCGGGCAAGCCCTACATCGAAGGCCTTATCGTGCGCGAGTTCTCGCGCGTGGCCTCGAATTGGCGTTCGCAGCAGGTAGCCGACGAGTATCTGGAGCGCTATCACATTCCTGTGTTGGCGGACATCGACACGCGCGCGTTGGTCCGGCATCTCCGCGACAACGGCGCCATGCGCGGCGTGATCTCCACGCTAGAAACGGATGCGGATAAGCTCGTCACCCGCGCGCGAGCGATCAAGAAGATGGATGGCACCGACCTCGCCTCGGTGGTGACGACCAAGGAAATCTACCAGTGGAAGTATGGCGAGATTGATCCCGGAAAACTGGTGCAGCCGGTTGAGGCACGGCACAAGGTTGTCGCCTACGATTTTGGCATCAAGCACAACATCCTGCGCAAATTGGTGGGCTCGTGCTGCGATGTGACCGTGGTGCCGGCGAAGACCAGCGCGGAAGATGTGCTATCCATGAAGCCGGACGGGATTTTTCTGTCGAACGGCCCGGGTGATCCGGAGCCGGTGACTTACGCGCAACAAAACATCAGCAAGTTGATGGGCCGCGTGCCCATCTTCGGCATCTGCCTGGGACACCAGTTAATAGGACTGGCACTCGGCGGCAAGACCTACAAATTGAAGTTTGGACACCACGGCGGGAACCATCCGGTAAAGCAGTTGAAAACCGGAAAGGTCGAAATCACGGCGCACAACCACAACTTTGCCGTTGACCCGGATTCGATGAAGCAAAGCGAAGTGGAATTGACGCATATCGACCTGAACGACAACACGCTGGAAGGGATGCGGCATCGTGAGTATCCGCTGTTCAGCGTGCAGTATCACCCGGAAGCTTCGCCCGGCCCACACGATTCGAACTATCTGTTCGGAGATTTCGTGAGGATGATGGACGAGTGGAAGAGCGGGAAGCAGTAGTGGGTGTAGTGAGTTGCGAGTTGCGAGTGAAAGGCAAGGGCGATGGCAGGAGTTTTGAAGGTTGCTGGATTGTTAGCATTGACCGCGGCGATCTGTGTCGCGCAGGTTCCGTCGCATAAGACTACGCAGCCTGCCGCGAATCCGCACGGGAGTATGGGTGGAAGCGCGAGCGGAGCGAATCCGCATGGCGGAATGCAGTCTGGCATGGCGGGCAGCGCGGGGCATGGAGGTATATCGCATCGGGCAGAGATGGCGAAGGAATGCGGCATCGGTGACGCGTCGTTTGAAAAGGCGATCATGGTGCTCCATCGCACGGACGGCACGTGGAGTCCGCTCAAGGCGGATGCCGACGCGAAGAAGGATGACAAAGGATTTGCGCGCGTGTGGCGCGAGAAATCCGCCTTCCTCGATATGCAGGAAGCGAGCGCGACGGGCGACACCATGCACATCACGCGCATGTGTTTCGCGCCCGATGGAAACCTTGTGAAATTGCAGGACCAGTACGTGGCTCCGAATCAATGCGGGTGCATGCGCGTGACGGAGACGACCTACAACGCCGGCAAAGTGGTAAAGCGCGAGCAGGGTTATTTCAAGATGCCATCGCACGAGAAGATGGCCGCGCCGAAAGATGCTGCGAAGTTTCCCGCGGTGCCAGAGTACAAACGGCTGGAGCGGGCTCCGTTCGCCAGCATGGTGAAGAAGTAGAAGTGAAGTATGCGACACACGAGAACCAGGAATTATGAACTGTTTTTTAAAACTAGGAACTGATTCTCCCGAATGCCTAAAAGAAACGACATTTCGAAGATATTGATCATCGGTTCCGGGCCGATCGTGATCGGTCAATCGGCCGAATTCGATTACTCGGGCACGCAGGCCTGTAAGGCCTTGCGCGACGAAGGTTACGAGGTCGTGCTGGTGAATTCCAATCCGGCGACGATCATGACGGATCCGGAGATGGCGGACCGCACCTATGTGGAACCGCTGACGCGCGGATACCTGGAAGAGATCATCCGCCAGGAAGTTGAGCGCGGAGTGGGCAACGGGTTCGCGATACTGCCGACCGTTGGCGGACAGACGGCGCTGAATCTTGCGGTGGAATTGGCCGACGAAGGCGTTCTGGAAAAGTACAACGTCAAACTCATCGGCGCGCAGCTTGAGGCGATCAAGAAGGCCGAAGACCGTTTGCTGTTCAAAGATGCGATGACGCGCATCGGTCTGGATGTGCCGCGTTCGGCGCTGGTCAACAATCTGAAAGACGGAATGGATTTCTGCACGAAGATCGGTTTCCCGGTCGTGCTGCGCCCATCGTTCACGCTCGGCGGTTCGGGCGGCGGCATCGCCTACAACCGCGAAGAACTGCTGGACCTGCTGTCGCGCGGAATCGATCTGTCTCCCGTTGGTGAAGTTCTCATCGAAGAGAGCGCGCTGGGCTGGAAAGAATACGAATTGGAGTTGATGCGCGACATGGCGGACAACGTCATCGTCATCTGCTCGATCGAAAACTTCGACCCGATGGGCGTGCATACGGGAGACTCCATTACCGTGGCTCCGGCGCAGACCTTGAGCGACCGTGAGTATCAGCGCATGCGCGACGCGGCCATTGCCGTCATACGCGAGATCGGCGTTGAGACCGGCGGCTCGAACATTCAGTTCGCCGTGCATCCCGTGACCGGACGCATGAGTGTAATCGAAATGAATCCGCGTGTGTCGCGTTCGTCGGCGCTGGCCTCGAAGGCAACGGGATTTCCCATCGCGAAGATTGCAGCAAAACTTGCGGTCGGCTACACGCTCGACGAGATAAGGAACGACATCACGCAGAAGACGCCAGCCTGTTTTGAGCCGACGCTGGATTACGTGGTGGTAAAGATTCCGAAATGGCAGTTTGAAAAATTCCACGGCGCGGACGAAACACTGGGCCCGCAGATGAAGTCTGTTGGCGAAGCGATGGCGATTGGACGCACCTTTAAGGAAGCATTGCTGAAAGGCGTGCGCTCGCTGGAGACGGGAAGAAAAGTCGGTTCGGAGATCATCGAGCCGAAGATCGTGACCAAGCGCCTTGTCACCCCACATCCGGAACGCCTGCGGTACATCCGATATGCGCTGGCGAACGGCATGAGCTTGCAACAGGTCGCGAAGCTGACCGGCATGGACCCGTGGTTCCTTTACCAACTGAAAGACATCACGGATATGCAGGCGCAGTTACAGGCTGCCACGCCGGAGACGATCAGCACGGAGTTGCTGCGCGAAGCCAAGCGCATGGGTTACAGCGACGCGAAACTCGCCGAGTTGTGGAACCTGCCCGGCGGCGGTGGCGCGGAAAAAGTCCGTCAGCTCCGCAAGCAGCATGGGCTGGCGCCGGTTTACAAGCGCGTGGACACATGCGCGGCAGAGTTCGAGAGCTTCACCCCTTACCTGTACTCGACCTATGAGGACGAGGACGAAGCTGCGCCTACGCCGAAGAAGAAAGTGATGATCCTCGGCAGCGGTCCCAATCGCATCGGGCAGGGAATCGAGTTCGATTACTGCTGCTGCCACGCGGCCTTTGCTTTGCGCGAAGATGGCTTCGAGACGATCATGGTGAATTGCAATCCGGAAACGGTTTCGACCGATTACGACACCAGCGACCGCCTGTACTTTGAGCCGCTCACCTTTGAGGATGTGATGGCCGTCTACGAACACGAGTCGAGTGGTGGCGCGGAGATTGGCGTCATCGTTCAGTTCGGCGGACAGACGCCTTTGAATCTCGCTCTGCCGCTGAAGGCCGCGGGAGTTCCCATCATCGGCACATCGCCCGAGTCGATCGACCTGGCGGAAGATCGCAAACGCTTTGGAAAACTGCTGGATGAGCTTGAGATTCCGCAGCCTCCGGGTGGAACCGCGACCAGCGTGGACGAAGCACTGAAAGTTGCGAACAGGATTGGATATCCAGTACTGGTGCGTCCTTCGTACGTTCTTGGCGGACGCGCGATGGTGATCGCATACGACGACGAAGCCATCGTGAAGTACATGAAGGAAGCAGTGGAGTATTCGCAGGAGCGTCCCATCCTTGTCGATCACTTCCTGGAAGAAGCGACGGAACTCGACGTGGACGCGATCTCGGATGGCGAAGACGTTGTGATCGGCGGCATCATGCAACACATCGAAGAAGCCGGCATCCACTCGGGCGATTCATCGTGTGTGCTTCCGACGGTCGATATTCCCGAGCATCTGCTGAAGATAATCCGCGAATACACGTTCCGCCTGGCGCGAGCGCTGAAGGTCGTCGGACTGATGAACATACAGTATGCGATCCAGCGCGACTCGGTCTATGTGATCGAAGTGAATCCGCGCGCATCGCGCACCGTCCCCTATGTCTCCAAGGCGACAGGCGTTCCGCTGGCGAAGCTGGCAGCGCGATTGATGACTGGACGCAAGCTGCGCGAGTTCCTGCCGGAAAATATTGCCAAGCAGACCGACCTCGATACCGGGAATTGTTTCTACGTGAAGTCGCCGGTATTCCCGTGGGGAAAATTTACGGGCGTGGATACCGTACTGGGTCCGGAGATGCGTTCGACGGGCGAAGTGATGGGCGTGGCCGACAACTTCGGCGAGGCCTTCGCCAAGGCGCAACTCGCAGCCGGACAGACGCTTCCGACGAAGGGCTGTATCTTCATCAGCGTCGAAGACCGGGACAAGCCGCACGTTGCCGAGGTAGCACGACGCTTCGTCGATCTCGGTTTCAAGATTGTTGCCACCAACGGTACCGCTGATGTGTTGGAAAAAGCTGGCATGCATGTTGAGCGTGTTTACAAAGTGCAAGAGGGCAGGCCCAACGTGGTGGACCTCATCAAGGGCGACCGCATACAGTTGATCATCAATACGCCGCACGGGCTGGAGCCGTGGTTTGACGAGAAGGCGATCCGCCGAGCCGCCATCTTGGCGCGCATCCCCACCATCACCACGTTGTCGGCAGCGCGCGCCGCCGCGGAAGGAATTCCCGTGCTGCAACGCGGGTCCATGACGATCTATAACCTGCAGAAATTGCATGCCGGCAGGAAAGCGGTGAAGGTGGAGGGAACTGAAGAATTGAGGAACTGAAGAACTGAGGAACAAAGCACTATGGAGCCGAGTCCTGAGGGGCTCGGCTTTTGCATAGGCGCGGTGCTACAATCCGCGCGACGAGATTCCTGCGCTACCTGGCGATGCGAATCCGGCGCGAGGTGAAACGTGAAGCGAATTGCTCTCCTGCTCCTGATGGCACTCCTTCTTCCTGCCGCACTGACTGCACAGAACCCGAAGCCGCCGAATTTTGCGCACACATTTTCCATCGTGGCGCGCGATCCGCAGACTGGGGACATGGGGGCAGCCGTTCAGTCACACTGGTTTTCGGTGGGTTCGATCGTTACCTGGGCCGAGCCGGGAGTGGGCGCCGTGGCGACGCAATCGTTTGTCGATGCGAGCTATGGGCCGATGGGATTGAACCTGATGAAGGTGGGACGCAGCGCGCCGGACGCCTTGCGCGGATTACTGGAAGCGGATGAAGGCAAGCAGGTGCGGCAGGTTGCAATGGTGGACATGCAGGGTCGCGTATCCGCATGGACAGGATGCAACTGCGTGGATTCGGCAGGCGAGTTCGTAAATGGCGCGGACAATGCCGCCAAGGGAGAGACGCCAGCGAATTGCGCTCATCCTTCGTATTTGCGCGTGGGCAAAGACTTCTCCGTGCAAGCGAACATGATGTTGAACGACAAGATATGGGGAGCAATGGCGAAGGCCTATGCGGAGACGAAGGGCGATCTGGCGGACCGCATGATGGCCGCGCTTGATGCTGCTCAGGCTGTCGGCGGAGATGCTCGAGGTCGCCAGTCGGCGGCCATCATCCTCGTGAAAGGGAAGGCCTCGGGAGGTCCGTGGGATGACAAGTTATTTGACCTGCGAGTGGAAGACAATCCCACTCCACTGAAGGAATTGCGGCGGCTTATCAACCTGCAGCGCGCGTACAACCACATGAATGCCGGCGATGCCGCAGTGGAGCGCAAGGACAACGAAGCGGCACTGCTGGAATACTCGACGGCCGAGAAGATCGCCAGCAGCGTGGAAGGCGTGGATCCAAGTCGCTTGGCGGAGATGATGTACTGGCATGCGCAGGCGCTGGCGCAGATGGGGCGAGTGGCGGAATCGCTGCCGCTCTTCAAACGCGCTTTCAATATTTATCCGAATTGGGTGCTGATGACGCCGAGGGTAGCGAAATCCGGCTTGTTGCCGAATGATCCGAAAGTGTTGGAGCAGATATTGGCGCAGGCGCCGGAGAAGAAATAGGAACTCATGGAAATTTTCTGGATACTGATTTCCGCTATCGTTCTCGCTTGGGGATTGATCATGGTGATCAGTCCCGAGCGCTTCTGGTCGCTGGCGAAAGTTGATTGGAATGCCGATGTCATCGATCCACGCGATCATCGTATGCGGACTTTTGTTCGGATCGTGGGAATCGTGGCCGTGCTTCTTTCGGGAAGTATGTTGTGGGGAATACTGAGAAGCTTGTTGGCCGGAAGTTAAGAGCGCGAAACCTTCGCCCGTAGCTTCGCTCGAATTGGGAGCACCCGCCGGTGCGGTGATATCCTAACTGGTTCC
>JBBRZF010000116.1:0-11437 GCA_038236965.1 Terriglobales bacterium
CAAACTCGCGATACTTCGCCAAGCGCAGCGAAGCGTAATTCGCGAACACTGGAAAAATTTCTCCATCCAGTCCCGCAATAATCTTGTAAGTCGCTTCCGTCTTCCGCTGCGCCGAGGATGCCGCCGGGACAGAAGAAGCCGCTCCCACGCGCATCCCCGCCTTGTTTGCTTCAGGAACCGCAACCGCCGGCGCAGCTGCCGCCGCATTTACTACCGGAGTAGTTGCCAATGTTGCCGCCGGCCCTTCGCCCGCGTACGCAAACACACCAAAACACACCGCTCCCGTCAGCGCCGCCGAGGCCGGCAGCACGCGAGATAAACGCGCAAACCGCCCACGCGCGTAACTCAGGACCGAGAGGATGTGGTTGATCACGAGAGCAGAGTAGCCCTGAACCGGCAACATGCAAATCCGGCAGAAACCCTAGTTCTAAACCGTCTTCTCAGGGCCAAATCAGCCATTACCAATGCTTGAGATCGAACTCAATCACGCTGCCGATAATCCCGTCTTCTTCCCCGACGAAGAACTCGTTCTCACAGGCGCAAATTTCCAGGGCACACCCATGAGTTCGATGGCGACGATGGACCACGAGTTCTCGATGATCTGGCGAGTTTTGAGAGCGGTGGTCATTCCCATGGAAACGAAATCTTCCTGGTCGGCTGCTGCCGGGATGGACCCGATGGCGGCGGGAGTAGAGAGGATGCGGCTCTCCGCAACCAAAGCGCCGGCGGTGTATTGCGTCAGCATGAGACCACTGAACATGCCTGCGCCATTGGTGAGGAATGCGGGAAGCCCCATCGACAGGTGAGGATTCATCAGGCGATTGAGGCGGCGCTCGCAAAGCACTGTCTTGTGACGCACACCGTTGACGCTTTCACGCGAAAAGAGAATCCTTCCGTCAGTTCATAATTCGTTCTCTTGGAACAATCTGACTCGCGTTGTTCGCGGCGGAAAGATTCTGGAAGCTGCAGAGAAAGTGGTAGGCAAACTGGAATAGAAGTGATTTCGAAGCGCACAACACTCGGGTGTTCCGAGCGTCAGGCCGGAATACCCGATCTTTTTTGGCGTGGCAAGAGTGACTTTCCCGCCGTTACTTCCTGTCCTCATCATCCAGCAGATGCAGCCGAATCTCTCCCTTGGGCTCCGTCTCAACCGGCCTATGCTCATTCCACCAATGAATGATTCGCGCCATCACCAACCCGATCACGACGCTGATAGCCAGGAACCAGCGTATCGCCGGAACCCAAACCAGCAACCCGATCAGGATGATCCCGCCGAACACGATCCCAATCACGCCCTTGTTCCACAAACTTCCCGCAATTCGAGGTTTATGACGTTCAATTCCTGAATTGTAGGACTCCTTCCCAGGTTCTGCACCTGTTCCCGCCACAGATTCCAATCTTTCCCCCGGGGGCGCGAAAAAAATATTTCCGACCTTTTTTATCGTAGTTCCCAAACTACTAATTCTACAGGACTTACCATTCTATACCAATGCGACCGCTCCCTGCTTCGTGTTGCTTTTTTCGCTCTCGAGCATCTAAACTCTAAGTGCGACTAAATAGGTCGGATTAATCGAATGCTCAAGCTCACCAAAAAAGCCGATTACGGTCTCATCGCCATGCGCCACCTTGCGCAGCATGCAGACCTCGGCGCGTGTAGCGCAAAAGATTTGGCTGAGATGTACGGAATGCCGCAAGAGGCTTTGGCCAAGATTTTGCAGAAGCTGGTTAAGTCCCGGCTCCTGAGTTCGCAGCACGGAACCAATGGTGGTTACACGCTTGCCCGTGATGCCCGGTCCATCAGCGCCTTTGAAGTGATCAAGGCCATCGAGGGACCGCTCTTCCTTACTTCCTGCACCACGCACAAGGGAGATTGCGAGCACACCAGCCGTTGTACCGTGCGGGAGCCGCTGCGCAAAGTCAGCCTCAGCATTGAAGAAGTTTTGACCAAGCTCACCCTTTGGGAAATGACAGAACAACCGGAGCAGGCGCCCATGGATTTGGTGACGCTCCGATAACGGAATTGCAACATGCCGCTTAGGGCGGCGAGGAGAACGAAGCAAATGGTGAACGCTGTCCTAAACGCGCAGGAGCAGGTAAAACTGCCCATCTATCTCGATAATCATGCCACCACGCGGATGGACCCGCGCGTTCTCGAGGAAATGCTTCCCTACTTCACCGAGAAGTTCGGTAACGCGGCCAGCCGCAATCACGAGTTTGGATGGCACGCCGAACAGGCCGTCGAGCAGGCTCGCGAACGCATTGCCAAACTCATTGGCGCCACTTCGAAGGAGATCATCTTTACCTCCGGCGCCACGGAGAGCAACAACCTCGCCATCAAGGGCGTCGCGGAGATGTATCGCGAAAAAGGAAATCACATCATCACCCAGGCAACCGAGCACAAGGCTGTGCTCGATACCTGCAAGCGCCTTGAGAAGAACGGATACCGCGTCACCTATCTGCCCGTGCAGAAAGATGGCCGCATCAATATGGAAGACCTGAAGAACGCGATGGACGATAAGACCATCCTCGTCTCCATCATGACGGCCAACAATGAGATTGGCTCTCTTCAGCCCATCGAAGAGATCGGCAAGCTCTGTCACGAACGCGGAGTGCTCTTCCATACCGACGCCGTACAGGCCATCGGCAAGGTGCCGTTCAACGTCATCAAGCAGAACGTTGATCTCGCCTCCATCACGGCGCACAAACTTTACGGACCCAAGGGCGTTGGCGCTCTCTACGTTCGCCGTAAGAACCCGCGCGTCCAACTCGTCGCCCAGATCGATGGCGGCGGACACGAGCGCGGCATGCGCAGCGGCACCCTCAACGTTCCCGGCATCGTCGGACTCGGCAAGGCTTGCGAGCTCGCGATGAACGAGATGGAATCCGAGACCAGGCACTTGCTCGCGCTTCGCGATCGTCTGCAGAAGCAGGTTTTCGACGAACTCGACGAGGTGTACATCAACGGTTCGATGGAACATCGTCTGCCCGGAAACATGAACATCAGCTTCGCCTACGTCGAAGGCGAATCGCTCTTGATGGGTATCAACGACATCGCGGTTTCCAGCGGTTCGGCCTGTACATCGGCAACCCTTGAACCGTCCTACGTACTGAAGGCGCTCGGAGCCGGCGATGATCTCGCTCACAGCTCCATTCGCTTCGGCATCGGACGCTTCAACAATGCGGCTGAGATTGATTATGTCGCCCGCAAAGTGATCGACACCGTGAAGCGTTTGCGCGAGCTTTCGCCTCTATATGAGATGGCAAAAGAAGGTATCGACCTCAGCAAGGTTTCATGGGCGAGCGAAGGACACTAAGTTCTGAATGAACGCAAGCAATCGCGCGAACAGCGCAACCAGGTTTAGGAGTTAAAAAAATGGCATACAGCGATAAGGTTCTCGACCACTACACGAATCCCCGCAACGTTGGCTCGCTCGATAAGGCGAGTGCCGAGGTGGGCACCGGTCTGGTTGGCGCGCCCGAATGTGGCGACGTCATGAAACTGCAGATCAAGGTCAATCCGGTGACGAATATCATCGAGGAAGCCAAGTTCAAAACCTTTGGCTGCGGCTCTGCCATTGCATCTTCTTCGCTCGCCACCGAATGGGTGAAGGGCAAGACCGTGGACGAAGCCTTGACCATCAAGAACACCGACATCGTTCGCGAACTGTCGCTTCCCCCTGTCAAGATTCACTGCTCGGTATTGGCTGAAGACGCCATCCGCGCGGCTATCGGCGATTGGAAGAAGAAACAGGATACGAAGTAATCGTCGCCCGGACTCATTGTCTTGGCGAGGACTAAAATTGAAATCCAGAGAACAAATATAAAGACTATGGCCGAATTGATTAATCCCCCGGCGACAGCAACCGCGCCGCAAAAAGGCATTGTCCTCACCGACAAAGCCATCGAGAAGATTCGCGCGACCCTGGCGAAGGAAGGCATTTCGCCCACCGAAGGCGGTCTGCGCCTCGGCGTGCAAGGAGGAGGCTGTTCCGGCCTCTCGTACAATATCCGCTTCGACACGCAGCCTCGCGAACGCGATCGCGTCTTCGAGTTCGGCGGCGTACGCATCTTCGTCGATCCGAAATCGTTTATCTACCTGCACGGTATGACACTCGATTATCAGGAGACGCTCATGCAGCAAGGCTTCGTGTTCAGCAATCCGAACGCCCAGAAGTCCTGCGGTTGCGGAACATCGTTCAGCTAATACGCACGAGGTGTTAGGTACCTTTAACGCAACGAGCCTTTCCTTGTACCTGATTTCATTATGTCCGACAAAGTCGCCATCTCGATCCTCAACAACGGAGCCACGCCGAACGGCCAGTGCTGGTCGTGCGGAGCCATGCGCGCAGCGCACTTCTGCGACTCTTGCGGACATCTGCAACCGGCCGAGCCTACGAATTTCTTCTCCTTCTTCGACCTGCCCCGCAAGCTCAACATCGACACCAAACAGCTGGAGAAAATCTTTTACGGTCTGAGCCGCAAACTGCATCCCGATGTTTTCGCGCGCATCGATGGCCCTGAGCAGGACTGGTCGCTGCAAAAGACTTCTCAGCTCAATGACGCCTACCGCACTCTGCGCGACCCCATCTCCCGCACCGAGTACCTTCTGAAACTTGAAGGCGTGCAGATGGAAGAGCAGTCGAAGACCGCGACCGAAAATGCGCGCACTAGCGGAGAAGTGAAGAAGCAGGCCATCCCTCCCGAACTCCTCGAAGAGGTTTTCGAATTGAACATGCAGCTTGAAGAAGCGCGCAGGAACAAGAAGATGGGAGAGTCGGATGTGCAGCTTGCCTCCGACCTCGAACTGACCAGGAAAAGCCTGGAAGATAAGTACGCCGCGCTCGATAACGAACTGCGCGAATATTGGAACGAGTGGGATGCTTTTATGGATCGCCATCACACCGGCGAACAGTCCCCCCAGCGTACTACCCGCGACGACGCAGAACGAAAACAGATTCGCGGCAAGATGGTCTCGCTGCTTAATCGTCGCAGCTACATTCGAAACCTCGTTCGCGACGTGAACGAAGTATTAGAGATCTGAAATTGCATTTCGGGTGATCGCGTATCTGCCAGTTGTTGTTGCGAACGGCCTTCGAGTTACCCGATTCGAAATTAGAAATTACCTGATGCCTATTGAACGTGTAGTCGGAATCGATCTCGGAACCACCAACTCGCTGGTCGCGTACATGCATGGCGATCAGCATCCGACGCTTGCTGCGCCCAACGCCCGTGCAGCGGCCTCCGGAGTTGTCATCATTCCCGGGGAAGATGGTTCCAACCTTGTCCCGTCCCTTGTGGCTCTGACGCTCGAAGGCGAGACTATCGTCGGAAATGCCGCGCGCAAGCATCTCATCGAAACCTCCGACCGTGCCGTTTACAGCGTGAAACGACTCATGGGGCGCGGCATCGAAGATGTACAGGCTGAGCTCAAGCTCTTTCCTTTCCGTCTTGCTGAAGACCTAGCGCCCGGCGAAGTGTTGCGCATCAAACTCGGCGACAAGACGTTTACTCCCCCTGAGATCTCCGCCATCATCCTGCGCCAACTCAAGCGCAATGCCGAACGATTTTTCGGTGGCCCGGTCAAGCAGGCAGTCATCACCGTGCCCGCCTACTTCAACGATGCGCAGCGCCAGGCAACCAAGGACGCGGGACGCATCGCCGGACTCGAAGTCCTGCGACTGGTGAACGAACCCACCGCGGCCGCTCTTGCCTACGGACTCGACCAGAAACAGAATGGCACCGTCGCAGTTTACGATTTCGGCGGCGGCACCTTCGACATCTCCATCCTGAAATTGCACGACGGCATCTTTGAAGTGATCGCCACGAATGGCGACACGCATCTCGGTGGCGACGACATAGACAACCTGCTCATCGCTATCGCTCTGGACGACATTCGCGGCGACCTCGGGCTTGATGTGCGCGCCAATGGCGAAGCCACACAGCGCATCCGTCAAGCCGTCATCGACGCCAAGATTGCGCTCTCCGCCAACGACAGCGCGGTCATCGAAGCCGACCTCCCCGGCGGGCATCGATATCAGCGCCAGATCACGCGGGCTCAATTCGAAAAACTCATCCGTCCCGTCGTCGAGCGCACGCTCGCACCTTGCAAACTGGCGATGAAAGACGCTGGCATCACGCCGGCCGAAATCGACGAAGTAGTTCTCGTCGGCGGGTCTACGCGCATTCCTCTGGTTCGCCAACTCGTGCGTGAACTCTTTAAGCGCGAGCCGCATTGCGAGATCAATCCCGACGAAGTGGTTGCGCTCGGTGCAGCCGTGCAGGCCAACATCCTCGCCGGAGGCTCCAAGGCCACCGAGGACATGCTCTTGCTCGACGTCACGCCGCTCTCGCTCGGAATCGAAGCGCTGGGCGGAGTCGTGGCAAAGATCATTCATCGCAACTCCACCATCCCCGCCAGTGCCACCGAACATTTCACTACTGGAGTCGAGGGCCAGACCAGCGTGGCCATCCACGTTGTGCAGGGCGAACGTGAACTGGCAAAAGATTGTCGCTCGCTTGCCCGCTTCGACCTCAAAGGCATTCCGCCCATGCCCGCCGGATTGCCGCGTATCGAAGTCCGATTCCTCATCGACGCCAACGGAATCCTGCACGTCTCCGCCCGTGAGCAGCGCAGCGGCAAAGAAGCCGAGATTCAGGTTCAGCCCAGCTACGGACTCACCGACGATCAGGTTGAGACCATGATCCTCGATTCCTTTGACAACGCCGAAATTGATTTCGCGCAGCGTCAGGTCATCGAAGCGCGCAATGAAGCCGAGACAATGCTCGCGGCTCTGGACAAAGGCCGCAACAGCCCCGCCTGGCAGCAACTGACTCCAGACGAACGCACCAACATTGCCCATCAGGAAACATCGCTTCGCCAAGTCATGGGCGGCGACGATTACCTGACGATTCGTAACGCCATCGACATCCTGAATAAAGGAACGATGCGGCTTGCGGAAGTGATGATGGAAACCGCAGTGCATTCGGCATTAAAAGGCAAGACCATGGACGACGCCGACATGGGAGAAGGTCCCACCGCGCCACATCCTTTTGCCAAAGCGGAAATCGAAAATTCGAAATGATTGGATTAGCCGCTTAGTAGTTTTAGTTCAGCAGCTTTGGGAAAGATTATGGAAAACGAAAAAAACAAAGGCACGGGGAACACCGCAACCGCCGACGCGACTAATCTGATACGCGTCACCTTCATGCCTGAAAATCGCACGGTGGAATTCGAAAACGGCAAGCTCGAATACAAGGAACACGGTCTTCCCCAATCCGTTCTCGATATCGCTCTGAATTTCGGCATCAAGCTTGACCACGCCTGCGGTGGGAATTGCGCCTGCACAACCTGTCACGTGGTCGTCCGCAAAGGCAAAGAGTTGCTCAACGAGATGGAAGATGACGAAGCCGATCGTCTGGATATGGCCGCCGATCTCCAACTCGACTCGCGTCTCGGATGCCAGGTACAGATCACCAAGCCCGGCGAAGTGGTCGTCGAGATTCCCGCGTGGAATCGCAACTACGTTTCTGAAGAACACTGAGATTGAGATTAGAATTGCACGGAGTGCCAATGGCTGCTGAACTACGATGGGATGACGCTGAAGACCTTGGGCTCGCACTCGCCGATGCCCACCCCGATCAAAATCCGCTCGAGGTCCGCTTCACGGAGCTTCACCGAATGATCTCGGAATTGCCAACCTTCGTCGATGATCCAAAGCTCTCCACCGAGGGCAAGCTCGAAGCCATCCAAATGGCCTGGTATGAGGAATGGCAAGACAGGCAAAGCTAACCGCACTGTGTTCGGTGCAGTCGCCTGGTGGGACTTCCCAGCTTAAGTCCAAGGTTCGTCTTCGAAGATCCTCCGCGGCGGCTGGCCACGTTCGCTCCTCCCGATTCGGCACAGCTCTGGGCAGACGAATCCACCTGTACTGGTCACCAAATGTTCGAATTCCCGAGCGCGTGACCCGCGGCGCCTCGCGTGGGTGAACGGCGAACGGGGAAGCATTCAGCGTAAAGCAGAGTACCTAAATCGGGCAGTCTTTCACTCTCTCGTCAGTTCGTCCAGAAGTTCGCCACTTGGCCCTACCAAACGAACTCGCAACGCCAGCTGCCCAACGGCATGCGTCGAGCAACTCAGACAGGGATCGTAAGCCCGCACCAGCGCCGATACGCGGTTTAACATCCCTTCTTCCAGTTTCGCGCCTTTCACAAAATGCTTCGCCACCTGCTCGATGCCCAACCCTATAGCCAAATTGTTGTGCCCGGTTGCGACGATCAGGTTCGCCCATGTGATCGCGCCTTCCTCGTTGACCTTGTAATGATGGATGAGCGTCCCACGAGGTGCCTCGATCATGCCGACGCCTTCCAAGGCGTTTACGCCTGCGTTCGCACGCACATGTGTGTCCAGGATTTCCGGATCGTTAAGCTGACTCTCTATCCTTTCCAGCGCATAGACTATCTCGATCAACCGCGCATAGTGATAAAGGAAAGCACTGTGCGCCGGCGCGCCAAAACGTTTTCGGAATGACGACAATTCAGCGTCGGCCTTCGGCGTCCCATACACGTCCGCCGCGTTGAGTCTGGCCAGCGGGCCGACGCGGTAGATTCCATTCTTGATACCTTTAGGCTTGAAGTACGGCGCCTTCAGGTACGACTCCCTGAGACTTGCCTCTGCGATCCACGACAGGTACTCCTCCGGGGCCACCTGGTCTTGCGCGATGGTTCCGTCCGCGTTCCGGAAACGAAGCGAGCCGTCATACATCTGCAGTTGTCCCTTCGCGTTTACCATGCCGGCGTACATCGTCGGTTCCGTCCCAAAGTTCTCGAGTTCCTCTTTGTAGTCGTCCAGTACTGTTTTGAAGAAGTGCAGTGTCTTTTCCGCAATCGCCATCGCTCCCGGTATTTCCGAAGCGATGCGATCTCGCACCGCCTGGGACATCGGCGTTGCCACGCCACCAGGGACGATCCATGAAGGATGAACGCGTTCCTGCGCCAGTGTCTCGATGATCTGCAGTCCGAACTTCCTCAGTTCGATACCGTTCCGCGCCATCTCCGGGTGTTGCGCCACCACACCCAATACGTTTCGCGTTGTCGGGTCTGAATCCATCCCCAAGAGCAGATCGGGTGAGGACAGATAGAAAAAGCTCAGCGCATGCGATTGCACGATTTGTGCGCAGTGCACCAATTCCCGAAGTTTCCGCGCCGACGGCGGTATCCGAACCGCCATGATCGCGTCGCATGCCTTCGACGATGCGAGCAAGTGACTGATCGGGCAAATGCCACAGATACGCGACGTAATACCCGGCATTTCGTAGAACGGTCGCCCTTCGGTGAACTTTTCAAACCCGCGCACCTGGGTAACGTTGAATTCCGTTCCGGTCACCGATCCTGCATCATCCAGCAGGATTGTGATCTTCGCGTGTCCTTCGATACGGGTTATTGGGTCGATGGTGATGCGCTTCATCCCGCGCTCCTTATCCGAACTTCGGCGCAAGCATCTCCGGCTTGCGGCCTTCCAGCAGGTCCATCAGTACCGACGTGATTGCCTTTGACGGCGGAGGACATCCGGGCAGCGCCAAATCCACTTCTACAAATTCCCGTACTGGCCGCGCATTCTTCAGCAGCGGCGGCACATGCTCCGTCGGAACAAGGCGGTTCTCCTGAGCGCCGTCAACATACAGCGCCTGCAACAGCTTGTTTACCGGTACGGAGTTCCGCATGGCTGGCACGTTTCCCGTCACCGCGCAGTCTCCCAGCGAGATCAGCGTATGCGTTCGAGCGCGAATCTTCTGGATCTTGATGACATCTTCCTGCGAACTCACCGCTCCTTCGACGAGCGTCACGTCTACGTCTTCAGGGAACTCCTGCGCATCCACCAGCGGCCCGTAGACGAGATCGATCCTTCGCGCGAGCGAGATGATTGCGGCGTCCATGTCCAGGATGGACATGTGGCATCCCGCGCATCCGTCCAACCACACCGTCGCCACCTTGACCTTTTTCATGCCTGCGCTCCTCTCCGCTTTACCAGTAAGCTCAGGTCATCCGTTCGCTTCACCATCTCTTCTACGCCCTTGCCCTTTTCCGCCAGCGCTCCCGTCGGACACGACTGCACGCACTTGCCGCAGTTCGTGCAACTGCGCGACTCACCCCAGTTGCTGTTTAACTCGCTCACGATGCGCGCGTGGATGCCGCGCGAGATCATCTCCCATACGTGCGCGCCCTCCAGTTCGCCGCATACCCGCACGCACCTCGTGCACAGGATGCAACGGTTGTGGTCAAGCACGTACTTCGGGTGCGACATATCGACGCTCAACTTCGGGTAGTTGTACGAGAAGCGCACGGTGTTCACACCTAAGGTCGTCGCCATCGCCTGCAATTCACAGTGGCCGTTCGACACGCACACCGCGCAGACGTGGTTCCGCTCGATTAACAGTAATTCGATCGCGATTCGCCGATACCGCGTCAGCTTCGGGGAGGCCGTCGTGACCGACATGCCTTCCTGGATCGGCGTCGTGCATGCCGGCAGAAGCCGATCAATACCCGACACCTCCACAATGCACAGCCGGCACGCGCCCACCGGAGTCAGTCCATCCAGGTCGCACAGGGTCGGAATATATTTTCCCGCCGTCTTCGCGGCTTGAAGGATCGTCTGTCCCTCGGCCGCGCTGATCAGTTCACCATCCATTCGGATTGACAGCTTCTTCATCGGCAAGGTCTTGCTCCTTTAGGTCGCGTTCGCCGCCTTCACGTCGCACCGCAAGCACCGGCAACTCTCGTCAGTTGCCTCTTCGTACAGAAGCCCCGTCACCACCTCGTCCTCCGACTTGCTGCGCGCGGCTGCCGATATGTGATGTCCCGAGTGCCTGTGATTCGGGCTCGGTTCCTCCGGCGGCGTCATGCTGTACTCGTAGGTCGGGAATAGTTGCGCGAAGCGGTCGATCTCCATCAACTGGAGATCGATCTTCCGTGCCGCCAGCTTGCCAGAGGCCATCGCGTTCGACACGTTTGACGCGCCGGTTATCACGTCGCCGCCCGCATAGAACCTGGGCCTGCTCGTCTCCAGCGTGTAGCGGTCTACTTCGATGGTGCCGCTCTCTCTGAGGCTCAAGCCCGAAGCGCGGGCAAAATCCAAGTCCACCGTCTCGCCTACCGCGTAGATCACCGAATCGCACTCGTAGCGCTGCACCTCGTCCGTCGGCACCGGCTTTCTGCGCCCTGACGAGTCGTACTCGCCCAGACGCGTTTTAACGACCTCCAGCGCTTTGATATTTCCTTTTGCGTTACCGATGATTCTGTGCGGCGCTGCCAGAAAGACGAACTTCACACCCTCGTCTTTCGCGGCCCGGGTCTCTTCTTCGATTGCCGGCATGTCCTTTCGCTCGCGACGATAGAACACCGTCACGTCCGAGCCTCTTCGAATTGCAGTTCGCGCCGAGTC
>JBBRZF010000117.1:0-11174 GCA_038236965.1 Terriglobales bacterium
CGCACGATACCGCGCAGCATGCCGCCAAAACGATGCGCGACACGGGATGCGGTTGCGCACCAGTCGTCAAAGATAAACAAAGCCGCCAGTTGGTCGGTGTCGTCACCGAGCGCGATGTGTGCCACCACGTGGCTGCCGATGACCGCCGGGCATCGGAGGTTCCGATCGAAGGAATTATGCACTCTGCTTCGGCTTGCTGCAGCATGGATGAGTCTCTCGAAGAGGCCAGCCGGAAACTCCGGGAGCACAGGGCGTCGAGTTTGCCGGTTGTGGGCAAGGCCGGCTGCTGCTGCGGCACAGTTAGCACCCACCATTTGGACAAAATGGGAGGCCAAGAATAATGCACTAGAAGCAATGGCGGGTGGCCCGTTCAAGCCTTCCCTTGCCTTGAGCGGGGGTCTCTCCTCCGGACTACTCTGAACCTCGTGCCTTCACGACTCAAGCGCTTCCACCAATCCGGACAGACGCACTTCATTACCTTCTGCTGTCACCGTCGCCTTACATCGATTCTTTCCGATGTGTCCGTCGCAATTACCGCCTCTGGGTTTACAGATTCGTCGTCATGCCCGAGCACGTTCATCTGCTCATCAGCGAGCCGCAACGCAAAACGCTGGACGTCGCCATACACACGGACGGGAGAGGCGGGGAACCCTCAATTAGAGCGACTGTTCTGTCAAGGCCCCACTGGCAAAGAGCGGCGAGGCTAGTCGCTCTGTTCTCAATACTTTACGTGTAACTACCCTGTCCTCAATATTTTACAGGCAAGAATCCAGCAACAAGCCTGTTTTCAGCAATTTACAAACCCACCCCTTCGCGCAAAAAACTAATCCGATTCCCCAACTCTAGATGACGCTTCGGTTGGGCCCATCAGGGCGTGAAGCGTCCTGCGATGGAGGTGCCGCAATGGGAGCACTTCCCTGCGCGGAGGTCGTTAGTTTTTACGGCGTGCCAGGAGCGTTGGATGACGGCTTTCTTGCAGCCGGGGCAGTAGGTGGTTCCGCCATCGTCGCTGAAAATGTTTCCTTCGTAAACGTATTTCAATCCCATTTCACGAGCTAGTTTGCGTGCGCGATGAAGCGTAGCTGGCGGCGTGGCAGGCTTGTCGTTCAACTTGTAGTCGGGATGGAAGGCTGTGAAATGCAGCGGGACATCGTCGCCAAGATTCTGCAATACCCATTCACACAACTGCTTCAACTCATCCTGTTCGTCGTTGAGCGTGGGGATCAGCAGGTTGGTGATCTCGAACCAGACGTTGGTTTCGTGACGCAGCCAGCGCAGGGTGTCCAACACAGGTTGCAGGTGGGTGAGCGTGGTCCTGGTGTAGAACTTTTCGGTGAATCCCTTGAGGTCGATGTTGGCGGCGTCTATGTGTTCGTAAACATCGAAGAAGGCTTCGCGGGTGATGTATCCGTTGGAGACCATCACCGTGTTGAGTCCGGCGCGGTGCGCTTCGCGAGCGATGTCGATGACGTATTCGCCCCAGATCGTGGGCTCGTTATAGGTGAAGGCCACGCTGGGCGCGCGATTCTGTTGCGCGAGTTCAACGATGTCGGCTGGCGAGAGATCGGCGGAGCGAACGTGGTCGGCCCTGGCCTTGGAGATGTCCCAGTTCTGGCAGAAGAAGCAACCCATGTTGCATCCAGCGGTCCCCATGGAAAGGATTTTGCTGCCGGGATAGAAATGGTTCAGCGGCTTCTTCTCGATGGGATCCATCGCGATTGCGGCGGGGTGTCCGTAACCGAGCTGGATGAGTTTGCCGCCCTCGTTTTTTCGGATGAAGCAGAAGCCTGCCTGTCCTTCGCCGATGTGGCAGTGCCGGGGACAAAGGAAGCAGTGGAGACGGCCGTCGGCCATAGTCTCGTACCAGCGGGCTTCGTGCTGCTGAATCTTTGTTAACTGCATGGTCACTCGATATTGTAACGCCGGGGGCATTGAGTCATTGAGCTATTGAGTCATTGAAGGCAAGGCAAGGGGCAGGGCAGAAGAAAAGCAGGTTCGCGGAGGCTAGGGCAAAAGTGCGGCAGAGCAAATGGCGTTTGCGCAATAAAAACGCCCCTCTTTACGAGGGGCAATATTCAGGAGAGAGAGCTGGATCTATGCGCTTGTGTGAACTTGTTAGAAGGCCATGGCCGAGACGAGCTCGCGGATGCGGAGGCGCGCCTGGTGGAGGCCGTACCTGGATTCGCCTTCGCTGATACCGAGCATAGGGGCGATATGCGAATGCGAATAATTCTCCCCATCGTGCATGAGGTAAATGAGGCGCTCGGTCGCAGGAAGCTGGACTACTGCGCGCTCGAGATGAACACGCTTTGTGTTGCCACGGACGTTGAGAATCTCGGTGGCGATGCCACACTCGAGAGTCAGCGTGCCGAGGATAACAGATTCGCGAACCTGGTTCAGGAATGCGCGGTCAATCGCTTCAGGCGACGGCGCATCGGACATTGAAAAAGCGCGGCGGAAAGTATCCGCCAACAGCTCTTCAGCCACCAGTTCGTTGTCGGTCATCCAGAACGCCAGCGAGTACACACGCTTACGGTTCTGATCGTATGCCGCCCGGTAACTATTAATGCAGTCATCGGCTACTACGGGTAGATACGCCGCGAACCCTGTAAGTTTTGCTTCCTGGATGTTATTCGCCATTCTGTGCCCCCTATTGTTCTTGATGTCGTTTGCCCTACTTGGGCGGTTGATGCTGCCTGTTGTCTCGGCGCGATTACGCTTGCTGAAGCACTTGCCATGCCACTTCCGGAACTCTGTTTTTTGAGTTACCGAATCGCAAGTTTTAGGGCCGTTTAGTTTGTTCGTACGCATTGATACCCAGCAATCACTAGCCCAAGGTTGCCCCGTTCCCAATTCTCGGAATGTGGAAAAATACTCAACTCGTTAAGTCTCAACAGTTCGAGCTCTGAATAGCCCTGTTTGGAGGGCGATTCAGGGCGAAATCAACGGGTTTTCAGCGCGATTAGCGGGTGAGGATAGAGCGCCGGAGTTCCCGAAAGTGGCACCAAAGTACACACATGTGGTTTGGCCGGGTAATTTTTGCGAAAACTTATTTAGGGGGAGGGGCAACTCGGAGGATAAAACTTCGGGAGAGTTTTAGACAGCAGCAGCTTTGACGCGCTGCACGGTACGCCGAACCAGGGCGAGCAAGTCCGTTTCGTCAGGAGAAAACTGCGGAGTTCAGGATCGGCGGCGTGACAAACGGTGAAGAGGACCCGGCTTCCATTCCTGCGCGATTCTCGAGTATCCATCGATAGATGTCCTGGCCTGACCATCCGCCGGGCATTTTGCCATCGAGAATGATGGCGTCCAACTTCTCGGATTGCAACAATGCGATGGCTTCTTCCCCCGCGGCGAGAGCGATCAGTCGAAGTCGCCCTGTATTTATCACATTGAGACCTGGAGGCCACCAATTTTCGGAAACTCTGGTTGAAGCGGCATCATCTCTGTGTACAATGAAGTTCCCCAGCACAATGTAGAGGCCCTGCGAAGATGACTCCTGAACGCATTCTGGTCGTAGACGACGAAGAACCCATTCGGGAGATCGTCACCTCCATGCTGTCTAATGCCGGCTATGAATGCCAGCAGGCAGCTTCCGGTATCGAGGCATTGGCGATTCTTGGCTCCGGCGAAGAGTTCGAACTTATGCTATCCGATCTCATGATGGCCGAGTTGGACGGCATCGGACTTTTGGAACGCACCAAAGAGCGTTATCCGGACATGCCGGTGGTGATGGTGACGGCGGTGCACGATATCTCTGTTGCGCTGGCTGCCATCCGCAACGGCGCCTACGATTACCTGCTAAAACCCTTCGAGCGCGAGCAACTGGTAGCCATGGTTCGCCGTGCGCTGGAAAACCGCCGGCTGAAGCTGGAAAATCGTTCGTACCAGACCAATCTCGAAGTGCTGGTAAGCGCGCGAACGGAACAGTTGCGCCAGACGATGAGCGACCTGGAACGGTCGTACGACATCACGCTGGAAGCACTGGGCGATGCACTCGATCTGAAGGACGCCGAGACGGAAGGCCATTCAAAACGCGTTACCGCATTCACGATCGCGATTGCCCGGGCGATGGGATTGCCTGCCGACAAGATTCGCATCATCGCACGCGGCGCGTTCCTGCATGACATCGGCAAGATGGCGATACCGGACGCCATCCTGCGCAAGCCAGGTGCCCTGAACGAAGATGAAGTCGCAATCATGAAGGAGCACTGTCTGCGCGGATACCAGATGCTGCGCAAGATCCCCTTCCTGCAGGAAGCGGCTGAAATCGTATATTCACACCAGGAACGCTTCGACGGAAACGGCTATCCGCGACGGCTGAGCGGCGAACAGATTCCGCTGGGGTCGCGCATCTTTGCAGTGGCAGACACGCTGGACGCCATTACGTCCGACCGTCCGTATCGTGCGGCGCAAACCATCCAGGCGGCGCAAGAGGAAATCAAGCGCTGGAGCGGACGCCAGTTCGACCCGAACGTCGTGGAAACCTTCCTGACTATGCCGGAAACGATCTGGCGCGACCTTCGCAGAGAAATCGATTCGCAGATCTATCGCTTCTCCTACAAGCTTTCAAAACCAGCCCAGGCGTAGAACTCTGGCGGTAAACTCTTGAGAGGGCGCGAGTAATGCTCGCGCCCTAACGTTTTGCTTGCTTAGGCTAGTAACTCACAGCATAGCTTCGCACTCGGGCGAAATCCGATTGGACGTCATAAATCCTGATTAATGTGCAGTCCCAGACATACCGCTAAAGTTTTGTGGCATATAATTGAGCAATACAGGAATGGGTTGAGCAGTATGGCGAGGCAAGTTGTCTTCGCACCCACCAAATCAGGAACCAACTAACGTCACGGCACACGCGCGGCGCGCCTAATGCGATAAGGACCCGACCTGACGAAAACGCGTAACCTTCACTTGTTCAGCAACGGTACCCGTGCGGAAGAAACCGGCAGAGCCTATCCTCGCGGTTATCTAGCCGCCATCGTCGAGTCCTCCGACGATGCCATCCTCTCAAAAGATCTAAACGGCACTGTCACAAGTTGGAATGCTGCAGCCGAGCGTCTTTTTGGCTACACAGCTACTGAAATGGTGGGCCAGTCCGTGCTCACTCTTATCCCGCAGGAACTTCAGCAACAAGAACCGGAGATCCTGCGGAAGCTTTGCGCTGGCGAGCGAATAGAGCACTATGAAACCGAACGAAAGCACCAGGATGGTCACCATGTGCAGGTTTCGGTGATGATTTCTCCAATTCGTGACGAAGACGGCAATGGGATTGGATCTTCAGAGATTATCCGCGATATTGCTAGTCGCAAAGCAGCAGATGAACTCAGATTCAGGTTGGCTGCAATTGTCGAGTCCTCCAATGATGCAATCATCGGGAAAGACCTCAATGGCATCATTACCAGTTGGAACGGAGCCGCAGAACGGCTGTTTGAGTACACCGAATCTGAAATCGTCGGTCAATCAGTTCTCCAGTTGATTCCGAAAGATCTCCAAAGCGAAGAACCCGACATCTTGAGAAAGCTCAAGGCCAATCAGAGAATCGACCATTACGAGACTCATCGAATTTCCAAGTCCGGAAAGGTCCTCGACGTTTCACTGACAATCTCGCCGATCCGCAACTCACTTGGAGTCGTGATTGGCGCCTCGAAGATTGCGCGAGATATCTCCGAGCGAAAACTTGCACAAGCTGCTTTGAATGAAGCAGAAAAATCGGCAGAGCGTGGTCGCATGGCCAATGCGCTTGCTCACCAAATCAACAACCCGTTGGAGGCCATGACGAACCTAGCCCACTTATTGGCAATGGATCCTTCGCTAGGCGATGCAGCTCGCAAGTACGCACAAATGCTGGAATTCGAGATTTCTCGAGCCAGCGATATCGCACGTCAGATACTGGCACCTGAAGAGCAGCAAACGGCTCGGCACGAAAATATTGGGGCGAAGCCAGACGGCAGCGCCGGCTTGCCGGGGCATTGAAATCCGGCAAGCCGGAGATTGTGGCTTTAAAATCACAGCTAGTAACTCTCTTTATTCCTCCGCTCCCCAAAACACCTCAATGCCTTGTGCCCTTTACTCTCCGGCTACCCCTGCTCGTGTTAGCACCTGTGGTGACGGCCCGATTGGTGCGACAATGTCGAGGTAGCCCCTATGTCTTCTACTCACAAAAAAGTCGTGGTGCGAAAGATGGACCGCGATTCCATCAATGGCTTCATAGCGGCGAATAACTTCATCGCCGACGGCAAGCTGGAACTGCTGAACACTGCCGGCAATGTGGTGCTGATCGAACTCAAGGACATCAAGGGCGTCTACTTCGTTCGCGACTTCAGCGACTCCGAGTCGCTGGCGCGCAAGACATTCACGACCCGTCCGCGCATCGAGGGACTTTGGGTACGCCTCAAGTTTCGCGATAGCGAAGTGCTGGAAGGTCTTATGCCGAATGACCTTACGCAGATAACGCCGGAAGGATTTTTTGTGAATCCGCCGGACACGCGCTCGAACACTCAACGCATCTTTGTTCCGCGCACTGCCCTTTCGGAGCTGGAGGTCATTGCCGTGATAGGCGCTGCCTCCCGTCGGAGAAAAGGCGCTGCCGCGGTGGAACAAGTTCCCTTGTTCACCGAACAGTAGAAGCTTTATCCGTGCCTTCGAGTCTGCGTGATAGATTTTGTTTTGCCTGGACGATACCTGCATGAAGCTTTCAGAAATCGCTTCCGCCATCGACGCTCGCATCGAGAACGCCGCGTCCGACCTTGAGATCACTGGAGTCAGCGGAATAGAAGCCGCTGCGCCGGGGCACGTCACTTTCATCGCGAACCCTAAGTACGCTTCCGCAGCGCATACGACGAAAGCGTCCGCCATCATTGTGGCTGAGGATTTTGTCGCGGGAACGCTGCCGGTGTTGCGCAGCAAGAATCCCTACCTCTCCTTTGCGCACGCAGTCTCTCTTTTCTATGACCCGCCACGTTATGGGCCGGGGATACATCCGACTGCTGTCATCGATGCCTCGGCGAAGATCGGCGCACGCGCGCACATCGGGCCTTACGTCATCGTAGATAGCGATGTCGTTATCGGAGACGATTGCGTTCTACTCGGGCATGTCGTCCTTTACAGAGGCGCCCGCATCGGCAACAAGTTCTTCGCGCACGCCCATGCGGTGGTGCGCGAACATTGCACTCTGGGCGATGAGGTCACATTGCAGAACGGAGTCATCATCGGCTGCGACGGATTTGGCTTTGCAAGAACTGCCGACGGATGGGAGAAGATCGTGCAATCCGGCGTGACCGTGCTGGAGGACGGCGTAGAAGTGCAATCGAACAGTGCCATCGACCGCGCCAGCATCGGAGAGACGCGTATAGCGCGCGGAACGAAAGTGGATAACCTTGTGCATATCGGGCACGGGTGCCACATAGGAGAAAATACGATGCTGTGCGCGCAGGTCGGGCTGGCGGGATCGACCGAACTCGGCAAGAACGTCATACTAGCCGGGCAGGTAGGCGTTGCTGGACACCTGACCATCGGCGATGGCGCCATCGCCACGGCGAAGAGCGGGATTCCGAACGATGTGGCGGCAGGAACCGTCGTAAGCGGCTATCCTGCGATAGAGAACAAGCAGTGGCTGCGCGCCGTGGCGATTTTTCACCGCCTCCCGGAGTTGGCAAAAACGATTCGCAAACTTGGAAAGACCGAAGAATAGCGAAGTGCACCACTGGGCTTCAGCGCTTTTGCGCATCCAATCTGGCTGATGAGTGATGTGATCCAATTCGAGAAGAAGGCCGCGACCGAGCAGCCGAGAAGGCCTATTCGCGTGCTGCTGCTCGATGACCGTCAGGAAAACCTGCTGCTGCGCTCGACCATCCTTCGGCAAAAAGGCTACGAGGTAGTGACCTCGGCCTCGATAGAAGAAGCGGAAAGCAAACTATCCGACATCGATATCGCCGTGCTGGACTACCACCTGGGAGCGGGTAAGTTCGGAACAGACGTTGCTGATTCCCTGCGCAGCCTGCGTCCCCAAGTACCTATCATCATTCTTTCTGCGACGCTGGAACGCAAATTCGGCGGCATCGCCGACATGCATCTGCTGAAAGGCCATAGCTCGGTCGACGATCTGGTACAGGCGCTGCGCACTTTCGAGGCGAAGAAGCGAGGCAAGCCAGTGGTTGTAGATGCACGCGATTTCTTCTATTCGCGCATCAACATGGCGATGGGCGACGACATCGTCCTTGAAATACTCGATCGCGACGGCAACTGGCAATATGTGAACGATTATTTTGCGGCGATACAGGGAAAGAAGCGCCCGTTCTTTGCAGGGCGAAATATTTTCGAACAGTTTCCCGACCTCGGCGAAGAGTGGCGAGAGATCGTGCGCACGGTGGCCGAGACTCGCGAAACCTATATCGACCGACGCGGGTCGCGCGGCATGCCTCACCTGCCGACGAAGTCTGAACATTGGAACTGGAATGTACTGATCTTCCCGATCAAGCTTCACGACAATCGCGATGGCGTTGTCTTGAGCGCCCGCCTTATCGAAAACAAGTAAGACCTCCTCGACCAACTTTGTATCTGCTACTCTGTTGTTGTTCGGAGGAACCATGCTCGCGCGTAAACATATCCATCTGCTATTCGCTGTCCTACTTCTGGTGGTAATCCCCGCCTGCAGCAAGTGGAAGGTGGGACCGGGATGCACGATCCGGGTCGATAACCAGACAGGCAATACGATGCACAATCTGGAAGTTTCATTTCCGGGCGGATATTTCGGCATTCCGACGCTGGGAGCCGACCAGATACACGTGCGCTGGGTTGCGGCGAAGCCGGAAAAAGGCTGCCACTTTATCGTGAAGTTCGAGGACAACGTGGGGAAACAATATGCCTCACACGATTTCGCTTTCGAGCAACAGACCTGCCCGACAGAAATCGCCTTCCGCGTGGACGCCAATCACACGGTGTCTTCGCAAGTGACAAAAATCAAATAGCTGGAATCTCTTCCGACTGCAACGGCTTCCCTATCACCTCACGGACGGCCTCCAGCAGTTCTTCGCGGTTTGCATAATCCTGCGGGAACATCGGCGGATGGAAGATCATCGTCACCGTTCCGGGCTTGATCGTGAAGGTTCCCTTCGGCCAAAGATTGTGCGTGTTGAGGATGGTGATGGGCGCGACCGGAACACCGGCTTCCATCGCCATGTGAAACGGACCTTTTTTGAAGGGCAGCAATTTTCCATCACGCGAGCGCGTGCCTTCCGGATAGACCATCATGCTCATTCCCGAGCGCAAGACTTCCACGGCGCGGCGCACGCTGTCGATGGCCGAGTCGCGATTCGAGCGGTCCACGGGAACAATCTGTCCGAGGCGCAAGGCCGTCCCGAAGATCGGGATTCCGAACAATTCCTTTTTTGCCAGCACCGATGTCCGCCTGCCGAGCGCCGGAACTTGCATAGGGGGATCAAGGTTGGAGGTGTGGTTGGACATGTAAATGTAGGCCTGCTTGGGATCAAGCTGCTCGCGCCCGATGACCTTCAACTTCACACCTGCAAGACGCGGGCCGGTCTTAGCCCCCCACATTGCGATGGCCCAGAGGAATTCGATGGTTCCCGTGATGACCGCGTGCGGGATGGCGATGATGGAGGCCAGCGTGATGTACACGACCCAGAAACTAACCGCGATGAAGGCCCGGATCAATGGGCAGCCTCTGCGCGCGGGGCTTCGTCGTCGCCGCGCATCCAGGCTGTTCTGCGCCCCGTTTGTCCGGCGGTTACCTGGTCGAGGTCGGTCAGGGAATATTCCTGCTCTTCGCGTGAATCCATCTTCACCTTGATCTCGCGAATGCCAGAGCGTCCGCGCACCTTGAGAGAGACGATATCGCCCGCTTCCACAGACGCCAGCATCGCGTTCCCATCTGTGACGGCCTTTCCATTGACGGCGAGGATGATGTCGCCGGAGGTAAGACCAGCTTTCTGTGCCTGCGATTCTGGTTCAACGCGAGAAATCATGGCACCCTGTCCGAAGTTTCGCGACATGGTGAATCCGGCGTAAGGAACCTTCACCTTGGTGCGCGTGAGTTTGAGTCCCACCGTACGGAAGAATTCATCGTAAGGAATCTCATCCGTGCCGGAAACGTAGCGTGCGAAGAAGTCGGTGAAATCAGCCCCGGTGATCTTCTGAGCGGCGTCGCGCACGCTGGTGGAATCGTCAAAGTACTGGTGGCGCATTGCGAAGTTCAGGTTCATGTACTGGAACAGGTCGCGCAAGGACTTTGTACCCGCAGAGACTTCCCGCATGCGGAGGTCCAGCAACACGCCTACGATCTGTCCTTTGTTGTAGTAGTTGATGCTGCGCTCTGGCTGGCGATAAGGCGCGTACTTGTCGAACCAGGTGTCCAGGCTGGACTCCTCGGCGCTCTGCGTGAGATGAGCGGGACGCGCCTGCAACTGCGCGATCTGCATCGAGAGGTTTGCGAGGAAGGTCGCTTCCTTGTTCACACCGGCGCGCACGAGCATGTATTCCTGCACGCTGCTGGTGACCCCTTCACTGAACCACAAGGCTCGCGTGTACATCTCTTTCGTATAGTCGATGGGCTCAAGCGTCTGCGGGCGGATCCTCTTCACATTCCAGAGATGGAAGAATTCATGTGCGCTGACGCTGGCGAAGGCGACCGGATTCTGCTGCAATCTTTGCGCGCTTACATCGATGGCTGTGGAATAGGCGTGCTCCATGCCGCCCCCTGCGGGCCCACGCGGAAAGTGATAAAGAAACACGTACTCGGTATAAGGGCGGTCCTGCATCCAGTCGGTCTCGGTGGCCACGAGTTTTTGCAAGGTGGCGGTGACCAGTTTCATGTCGTAATCCGCAGGCGCCCCGTGGACCACCACGCGATACTTTGCTCCGCCCTCGTCGAAGACGGCTTCGTTGAATGCGCTCATCTCGACCGGAGAATCGACGAGAGCGTTGTAGTTCGGAGCTTCGCCATCGACCGCAATTTTGTTAGGCGCGTCATCTTTGGGGAAGACCGTGGCATCCCGCACCTTCCACTTTTCCGGCAGGTCAACGAGACGTATGCGGATGTGGTTCCCCGGCGCTTCCACCGGATACATCAATGCCTGCGCCCAGTTGAGGAAAGCGTGCTCGTCGTTGACTTGCGCGCCGAAAGGACCCGCTTCGTCCAGGTAGATCGCATACTCGGC
>JBBRZF010000118.1:0-11163 GCA_038236965.1 Terriglobales bacterium
AAGAGCCCGGTTGCGCATCCCGGGGATTTCCCTCGTCCAGCTTCCAGCCAACGAACGGCTCCAGCTCCGTGCGGGTGAAGAGCGTGCAGGCCTGCGGCACAGTTGCTGTTGAAGTGCTAGAAGGCGCGCTCGTTGCCGAGGCCGACGTATCTCCGCCGGCAGGCCTGTCAGCCTTGCTGCCGGAGCATCCGGCCGAAATGAGCAACACTGCAAAGGAAATCAGAACCCGCGTTCGTTGCGCGTCTTCTCTCATGATGCAACCCTCCCGTGACTGAATTGCCTGCCATCAATCGATAGTGCCATAACTGCACCATATTACCGCCGAAAGAAGTTTTGGACTATGCCTGATCAAGCAATGAGACTGCAGTGACGACGCCGCGGGTGATTTCAGTAAACGTTGGTGCCATTCGTCAGGTCGAATGGCGGGGGCGACTCGTGTCCACGGGAATTTGGAAGTTTCCGGCGGCTACGCGCGTCGCAGTTCGCGGCGTGAATTTCGAAGGTGATGATCAAGCGGATCGCACCGTGCACGGTGGCACTGACAAGGCCGTGTATGTGTATGCCCGCGAGGATTACGACTTCTGGCGTGACGCCGAGCAAATGGACACGCCGCCCGGACTGTTTGGAGAGAATCTCACTGTGGAAGGGCTCGACCTTTCACGCGCGCTGGTGGGAGAGCAATGGGAAGTGGGGTCGGCAACCTTCGAGGTGACGCAGCCACGGCTCCCATGCTACAAGCTCGGTATCCGCATGGGCGACGCGCAATTTCCGCGGCGATTCATGGCCGCATCGCGCATGGGTGCATACCTGCGCGTGATTCGCGAAGGTGCGGTCGGCGCCGGTGACGCTGTGATTGTGACGGCGAGACCGGATCACGGAATCGCGTTGAACGACATGGTGGAGGCACTCAAAGATTCCGCGAAGGCCGCCGCCTTAGGCGCCGTGCCGCGGCTTCCGAAATTCTGGCGGGATGTTGCCGATGACGCGCAGGAAACCTGAACGCCGTCTGGCTTGCGTCGGGTTTAACGTGGCGCCGGTAGATCGAACGGTCCGCGCAGCAGCGCGACTCCGTACACAATGGCCATGACACCGAAAAGCGCTCCCATCACCAAAACGGCAGGTGATCTCCCGTTGGCCTTGAAGAGTGCGAGCGCGCTGACGAGATACAACATGAGATTCAGATTGACCGCGGGCCGCCCATAGATGCCACCGAGGATTGTGTTTCGGCCGTTCCAGTTGAAGAGCGCAATGCTCAACCAGCCTGCCGCGATCAACTGGCCGAGCCATGACGCGGCAGGCGTGAGGCCAGGAAGCAGATAGGGAAGAATCGTGTCGGCGGCGAATAACATCGTCAGGCCAATAGTTGCGAGCAGCAGAGCGCTGACTCGGGATATCGCGGAGGAAATCATGTTTTTCGGTGCGAGGGAGGTGTCGTCGCGCTAACTCAGCCAACGACGGCTTTTTGTATTGCCCGTATATTGGCGCCTCCGGCCGGCTTTGCGAAATAGGTGGTTAGGTGGTAGATTTACCACCTATCACCCTTTGGACGCAATTTGGCGCTTAGCATCAAGAATCCAGAAACCGACCGATTGGCCCATCAGTTGGCGGATGCAACGGGCGAAACCGTAACGGAGGCCGTTACTACGGCAATTCGGAACCGCTTGGAGACGGTAAGGCCGAGGGCGAGGAGGGCGAGCTTACTCTACGACATCAGCCAGATCCAGGACCTTGTAGCCTCGTTGCCCGACCGGGATAGTCGCAGTCCCGAGGAGATTATCGGTTACGATGAATTCGGGCTTCCGGCTTAATCGTGGTCATAGACACATCCGCCCTCACGGCGATTCTGTTCGGCGAACCAGACGCGACCAGAATTATCGACGCGATTGAAAAGGATTCGAACAGGCTGATCGGAGCTCCAACCCTTGTCGAGGCTGGAGCCGTAATGCTCGGAAGAAAAGGCCCAGGGGGCGTCGTCGCGCTCGACGCACTGATACAGCGGCTGGACATAACCGTTGAACCGTTTTCCAGTGGAGCCGCAGATTTCGCTCGGTCTGCGTACGCGAGATTCGGAAAGGGTGTTGGCACTCCGGCAGTCCTGAACTACGGTGACTGCCTCTCGTACGGAATATCTCAGGATTTGGGTCAGCCTCTTCTTTCTAAGGGAAATGACTTCTCCGAAACCGACGTAAGCGCGGTATCCTATTAACGGCCCTTGCGTGAATGCCCGCATCTATTAGACAGCGCGCGGCGCGGAACGCCTGGCTTCCCAGCATTCCCATTCTTGTCATCGGCGAGAAACAGACTGTCGCGCCGACCCGCTGCAGTCAAGACGAGCAAGCATTGCCTTGCATCGCCACGCAACCGCCTGTAGACTCTGCCAGTCACCACTCGGCTAACCTTCCAAAAAGGAATCGGCCTATGTCATCGTCCCTGCGCACACCTTTCCTCGCCTGCGCGTTGCTGGCTTCGACGCTACTGGGCACGTCGTCTTTGCGGGCGGCCAGGATCCCCCAGGATGCCTGCCAGCTATTCACGGCCGATGACTTGAAGAAGCTCAGTATCTCGGCTGCGCCAAAGGGCCGGATCGCGAGTTCTCCGATCCAGACTATGAGCACATGTGTGGCTGGGAGCATGCTGCAACCACCGATGCTTTCGATCATGATTCAAGACATCAAGGTGCCGATCGCCGCGCAGATGGGGCGCAAGCGCCTGGCGTCCGAGCCGGGAGAAGTCGTGAGCGGCCCGTGGGACACCGGCAGGGCGAAGAGTGGAGTTGACGGCAGCAGCTTTCACTTCTTCAAAGGAGACGTTTCGGTGCTCGTCATGTGCAGTGCGACCACGCCCGCTGCGCGTACAAGGCTCATTGAGATCGCGAAGCGGGCCGCAGCGGCGCTGAAGTAGGGGACTGCCAATAAGGCCCTGATGGCGGTCTGGATGAAATCGGCGTCGTGCCGGCGTCTTCTGTTTGGAATGGACGAGAATCAGTTCACGCAAGCCGAAAGTGTGCGTGCGCTAAATTGAGCGCGACATGATGAAATCGTCGTCGAAGCCGTCACCCCACTTGAACGTGGTCGTTCCCACGATGTGAAAGCCAAACCGGCTATAGAACGCGATGGGGCGTGCCGCATTCTGCCACACTGCCAACCAGAGAGTGTCTGCGCCATTGGCTCGCGCGTTCGCGATGCCAGCCTCCATGAGGGCAGCGGCAACGCCGAGTCCATGATGATTGGCGTCAACGTACATGCGCATCAGCTCGAAGACTGTGGTTCCACTCACGCCGGCCGGCGTGTTACCGGTGGAGGGACGCACGTACGCGTATCCGATTCCGCGACTGTTGGAGTCGAGCGCGATGAACACCGCCTGTGTCGGGTCCGCGAGCCACTCTCGAAAGCCTTCCTCGGGGAAGGTGCGCGCGACGTAATGGCCCAGCTCAGGTTCCGGGTGAGTCGCCCCATATGCCTGGACAAATAGCCGGGCGGCGAGTGGTGCGACGATCGATGCGTCGTTTGGTGCACAGCGGCGAATCGTGAACGGCGTCTCCAGGTTTTCCTCTCTATCCTCGCGGGGTCGGTGCACCAATCGTTGAAGCAGTTGGAGGCTGCTTGTCGGCGCTCATTCGGGTGGGAACTGCGTCCACACTCCCGGGTCCTCATGGCCAATACGCCAGACGGAGATGCCGCGCAGCCCGTAACGTTTCTGCAATGCGAGCTTTGGCGCGAGGGCGGTGGCGTCCTCGATCCAGGCGTACTCGAAGACACCATGCTGCTCCCACCGCGCCTCGGACGCGCCCTGCATTCCATCCCATCGAACTGTTGCGCCCGCCTTCTTCACGAGATCGCTGACAGCGTGCCAGCTCAAGGCGCTAACGGCACCTTGCTCCTTGATGAACTTCGTGATGCGCGCGAACGCCACGGCGTGCTGATCCGTCCAAATCCCCGAGTCCTGCGGCGAAATCCTTCCTTCGGGCGAAACCGCCGTCGCCTCCACCATCACCATGCCCCCGCAGGCAACGGCACGACTTCCAAGATGCACCAGATGCCAATCGGTGGGCAGTACGACGAGTACGTGTTCCCCGATGGACTTGACGAGAAATCAGAGGGGGCGTCTACCTCGCGTCGATCCTGAGCCCGGACATGTCGGGGAACGCACCCATGATTGCCCACCCGCCAAATCGATCGGTCACGACAATGGATATTTCGTTGGCACCTGCTCGCAACGGCAGATACACCGCCGCCTGCGTCAGAGATATCAGACCGTCGCGTCGATTCTCATAGTCGTATGAATCGTCGCGATAGAAGATAGGGCGACCGTTGAGAAAGACTGTCGCGCGGTCGCTGAAGCCGAGGTCGAGTCGTTTCACCACCGCTCTCTCTGACGTTACGGTCACGCGCGCGACCGTACCCCAATAACGCGTATTTCCCGGAAGCTTGAGGTGTCGGTTCAGCTCGACAAATCCGTCTGGCTCACTTGCAATGCTCGTAAATTTGCCGAGCCATGCGGGTTGGATCGACGAGATCGCGCTGTCCGGCGCGGCGAATGCTGAGCCAAGCGCCCAACTCGTAATCAGTCCTGCCGGCTGCGGAGTTGATGGAGGAGGAGCGCCAAACGCATAAGCGATCACACCGGAGCGAACCTGAAGGTTCGCGAATTCAACGGCGGGCATTGTGTCAGGTGGGCTAGCGAACGATTTGAGCTCGACGTAGCCTGCCTCCGGCTCGCGCGCGAGTCGCTGCAGCACCATTGCCGGCTTGATGGTGTCGTTGAAAAAGAATGCAGCGCGCCTTCCTGACAGAACGATTCGAAGATGATTCCACCTGTCAGGGAGAATTGAAGGCGCTGCAGTTCCGCGCGCGCCGTAGTAAAGTTGCCACGAACCCTGACCCTGATATGACGGAGCATACTGAAATGCGTCTACCAGCCCCGACTTGTGCGGGCGAAAGTAGAACTCCTCCCCTTCACCGGCACCCTGGACTCGGAAGTTGACGTAAATGAAAGAACGCTGGTGAGTTGTCTTTACATCGACGTCGATTGTACCGTCCTGCAGCTTCACGTCGTGACGAACAGCGCCGCCGATCCCGATTTTCAGAACATCTCTGCTATCGGTATTTCCAATTTTCGCGTCGCCGGTAAACTCCCATCCGTTGTTCGAGAATGGAATCGCGCCCTGCCCCTCCGCATTGCGCACGATGAACAGGAACAATCCAATGCAAATCAGTTTGCGCATAGTTACTCGCCAGGGTTTCGATGTGCAGCAACACTTTCGGAAGACTCCAAGAAAGTCGCGCGACGCGTGCGAGTTTGCAACCAAACTGAGGGCAGGTTGTGTAAGGTTACTGTCAGGAGCGGCGCGCAGGAGCAAGCATGCGTCGCGGCAATCCCCAATTGTTCTGCGCGACGTCCACGTATACCTGCGGATAAGAGAACATCAGCGCGATCATGTCGTCGACGAACGGGGATCCGTAGTGCATCACGTACACTCGCATCCTCGGATGACGGACGAGGACTTCCTCGAGCAGAAGAGGGTTGCCGAGTGCAACGCGATACTTCTCGTAACTTTCGACGTTTGCTCCTCCAGGCGGCCCCTCACCCATGTGAATCCCGACCGGAATGTCCAGCTCTTCCGCCAACGCAAAGTACGGTTCGAGCAGCGGGTCGCCGGGTAGAAGCCCGCGATACTGCTGTGTGATTTCTGCGAACACCGCAACGCGCTTCTGTCCCACCAGCTGTCGGAGCTCGGCGATGTTCCGCATGTGTGGACGGCCGGCTGAGTCATAACCGTCGGCAAAGAATGATACGGCCGGGATGATCAGCGATGTGGCCGCCGCGCGCCGGAGCCGGCCACATCGCTGATGCACACGTTCCGGCGTCGCCCAGATCGAATGGCTTACGTTGATCCCAACCGTTCCACTGGATGGGCCGGTTGTCGGAGCAAACAGCCGGACCCGGGCCGAAGTCCGCGACATTCAACGCATGAATGTGCACATCGATGACGAGTTGTGACTATTTGGAAGACGTCTGACCGCTAGACGTCGAACCGACCAGCGTGAGTCCCAGCAGAGATGTCATGCACGATTGCATGATCCTGACCGTCATCGATGCGGTCGCCCTTGGAGTGCAAGCCGTGAGGCATACGAAATGGCACCTGCCGTGCAAACCTCTCGTGAGCTGCGCTTAAAACGTTTTAGGCTGATCATGAATCGTCACCGGCAGGTAGTGATAGTCACGTAGCAGTGTGACCTGCTGCCCAACGCCTGTAGCAATGATGCGAGCGGTTCAAATAAGAGCGAGCGAGGCGAGCAGTCAATTAATCATTCGTCAGCAACAGCGTGTCGCTACGGCGCTGCGCGGCCGGGTCGAACCTTAACGACAATGTACGAGAATGGTTCTGATCCACTCGGCTTCCATTGGTGTGCAACACCTGCTGCGATCAATACAATGCCTCCAGCGGAAACAGACCGGCTCCTGGGATTCTTGACGGCAGAACCGGTCCATTCGCTGCGAGCCATTTGCTTTTGTCCCACCAGGCCCTCGCCAGTCTGAAGAACTGCGCTTCCACCTCTAATGAAAACGATGTCAGTCCAACGCTCGTGAATTTCTGCTGATGTGGCAACGCTTTTCCGGAGCACGACTAACTGATAGCGATTCGGTGCTCCAGTCGACAACTCACGCGAAAAATCGGCTGGGTTCACCGCCAACTCGCGTAGCGCCGAATCAACGGCTGCGCCTGACACGCTTACCACATTACCGGAAGTTTGGCCTCCGGCTGCGGTTGTCGAAATGATCATCATCACTGTAAGCAGAAACCGTTTCATGACTGTCCTGTTCAGGTCGGATTGTCGCCGTAACGCTTGCCACGAACCGTAAAAGTTGCTGTAGGCAAGCGCCCCGCCGCAGTAGGGAGTGGGGCGTGTCGAGGATTCTCCACTAACTTACCCTGTCATGACTATGGCGCGAGGAGAAGTCGTGCTGGCAATCAGCTGATCGCGTCCCTCATCAATCAATGATGCCCGACCAACTTGCGTCGCACGTGCTGCAGCCCGCGCACGACGCGCGCACGTCACTGGGCAGCGCTATTGCGCCGCAGTTGCTGCAGCACCCCGGCGAAAGCGGTATTCACCCGCTCAAAAACCCGCTCGAAGCCTTTGCGGCGCGCACGTTGCTGGCGCGCGCCGCCGAGCGCAGTCTGGACGTGCAGTACTACATCTGGCGTGGGGATCAGACCGGCACGTTACTGCTTCAAGCGCTGGTGGCTGCAGCCGACCGCGGCGTGCACGTGCGGCTGTTGTTGGACGATGGCGGCACGTCGGGTCTGGATCACGCGTTGGCGGCGCTTGCACTGCACGCACAAATCGAAGTACGACTGTTTAATCCCTTCGCAGTTCGCAAGCTCAAAGCGCTGGGTTATCTGACGAACTTTCGTCGGGCCAACCGGCGTATGCACAACAAGTCGTACACGGCCGACAACCAGGCCACCATCGTGGGCGGACGCAATGTAGGCGACGAATACTTTGGCGCGACGGATGGCGTGTTATTCAGCGACCTCGACGTGCTGGTGGTGGGCCCCGTCGTACCGGAGGTGTCGCAGGACTTTGATCGCTACTGGGACAGCGCATCAGCATACCCGGTGCGGTCCATCGTGCGCGCTGTCGGGAAGGCCGATCTCGATGCGTTAAGCGCTGAGGCCGAGGGCATTGCGCAATCCGATTCGGCAAAGGCATACATCGAGACCGTGCGTCAGACGCCTTTCATTCAGCAATTGTTGCAACAGCAACTGCCCATGGAATGGGCGCGCACCACACTGGTCAGCGACGACCCACTGAAAGGATTAGGCCGCGCAAAGGCCGCCGGGCTGCTAATCAAACAGGTTCAAGACATCATCGGCACGTCACAACGGAGTGTCGCACTGGTTTCGCCGTATTTTGTGCCTACTGCCGCGGGAGTGAAGGCGCTTGCAGCTCTTCGCCGGCGCGGTGTCCGGGTGCGTGTCATGACTAATGCGTATGAAGCTACCGATGTCCCGCTGGTACACGCGGGCTACGGAAAGCACCGCAAGGCGCTCCTGCAGCACGGCGTGGAGTTGTTCGAAATGCAACGCCTGGCGCCGCCCAGCACCCACGGACGCCGCAAGCCGCTGGGCAGCTCGGGTTCCAGTCTGCACGCCAAAACCTTTGCGGTCGATGGTGCTCGCGCGTTTGTCGGTTCGTTCAACTTCGATCCGCGCTCGGCGCTGCTCAACACAGAAATGGGATTGATCATTGAGAGCCCGCTGCTCGCGTGCCGGATCGAGCAGGCGTTTGACGTACAGATTCCGGGTGAATCGTATCAGGTGCAGTTGTCCGAAGATGGCAAACTGCAGTGGAAGTCCGCGCAGGGGAGCGAAGCGACGTCGCCCACCGTCTACCGGGTTGAGCCGGGCTCCAGCTGGCTTAGCCGCTTGGCCATGCGTGCGCTCGCGCTGTTGCCCATCGACTGGTTGCTGTAAGCGTCGTCATCAGGTACTGCACCACCGCCTCCTCGATATAGTCAACATCATTGACCACTCTACATCGGAGGTTGCCTTGCCCGTTCTTCCCGCGCCCTCGGGGCCAACGCACGCCGTTGGCAGTGCCCAGTTTACGTCTCTTGCCGCGCCGACTCGGGGCTCCACCGACACAAGCGTGTGGCGGGTCGAGATCGCGCCGGGGCACCCGGCCATGCCGCATCAACTGACACGCGAAGAAGTATTTATCGTCCTCTCGGGACGCGCCCGTGTTCGCCTGAATGAGGACGTGCGCGAGGCCTCCGCGGGCGATGCAATCGTTGTCTCGCGCGATACGCCGTTCGAACTTGGTGTTGCGGGCGAGGAGCCGCTGCACGCCATCTGCTGCCTGCCGGTTGGCGGAGAGGCGCGCATGGCCGACGGCACGACTTTCGTTCCCCCGTGGGCGCGGTGAAGCGAGAACTTCCTTCGCCAATCCCGCTGGCACGTCTCCTTGCGCTGTTGTATCGCCAGCTCATCGACGAGCTACACGTCCGCCTCGCGGCGGATACGTGAGACGGGAGGCGAACAGCGAAGACGCACGCGCAAAGACGATTGCCATTACTGCCAAGGGCCGAAAGGTCCTCGTCACAGTGGAGTCGATCTACCGAGACATGGAAGCGGAATGGGCGGAGGCTACGAGCAAGCAGCGCGTGGAAGCGCTCCGAGCTGACCTGCGCACGATCGTCGAAGCTGCACACGGTGGGCAACTGCCGCCTGTCCGGCCCACGTGATGAGCTTCATCGGCCATGCTCATCGCTGTCGCGGTAGGCGACCAAAACAAACGCGAGCAAAGCGAGCATCGATGAATCGCTTTTTTTACTCTCGTGGGGTCGGGGCACCAATCGTTGACGCGGTTGGGGGTTCCTTGATGGGCGAAAGCGAGTGAAGCGCGAGCGCAATCCGAAAGGTGTACGAGGGATATGGAACGTGCGTGGCTGTGCCGTTGTCGAATTGCTCGTAGCTGAATGTCAGTATTTCGCCGCCTACCTGCGCGAGCGTACCTGTGTGGATCAGACTGACGAGGTCGTCGAAGGAATTGTCAACCGATATATCATATTCCACTGCCAGCATGCAGTAGTTTGCGGAGGAACCGTTTTCAAACGCCCGACCACTCAACGTGTTGTAAGTGGTATGGCCCCTGAGCCGGCCGGGCGTGATGCCCTCTATCAGCGTGGGCGAAGGCGACAAGATGCGTCCAGCGAAACGGCTGGTTGGAGCATCGACGATTTCGTCGTACATCGTCTTGATGTCTGTCACTGTGTACTCCGGCGTGGCGTTCAGAGCGCTTATCGTCCTGGCCGGAAGAAAACTCCCACACTGAACTTCACAACTTCCGCACTGCGGCAGCGGTCGCGGCTCTTAGTGCCTGCCGATATGACATCGGCGAATTTTTAAGTTCACCGCCAAGGCCCACCCCCAGCACGATAGACCCTTTTAGCACCACATACTCGGCTCCCTCGGTCGTATAGGCCCAGAAGGCTTTGTCGCCGAGACCGGATTCCTCAATAATTTTGCTTCCTTCGCCATCCATCCGCGACAAGACCAGTTGCTTTGTCGTGGCCTTGGCAGCTTCCGCTGCACTCGAAAAGGTGACTTGTGAGATGATAACGGCCGCGCCACCTGCTCGAAACGTGCAGTAGCTCACGGTTCCGCTCGTATCTTCGTCCTTTTCAGGGCCGGAAGAAGCCCCCGACGTACTCGCCGGGCCCAAAAGCGCGACGACGGTGGCGCGATCCATCAAATTGCACGGGTTGGTTTTCTGGGCGGATGAAGCGCCAAGAGCAAGAATGAGCGTGATCGCTGGCAGCATGGTTTCTCCTCAGGTCAATGTCGCTTTAAATAGTATGGCAGTTTTATTGTGATTGTGCTGTGACTCGCACCGCGGCGAATCACTTGGTGGGTGCTGCAGCCGATGATGGCAGTGGAATTGGAAGAATGCTGGCGATGCGCCAACCCGCTGCACTCTTCACCAAAGTCATATTCATGAGAAACGGTGTATCGGGCGCGGGTTGGCCAGGCGGGCCCATATTGAAGACGATCGGAACAAATAGCTGCGCAGTCGTCTCGGTCAGCATCACTACCTTGAGACTAGAGATGTCGGGCGAAAGCTTCCATGTCCCCTGGTACAGTATTTCAAAGCGCTTCACGGCGGCATCACGTCCCCAGATTGGCGCGCCCCGGGTTACCCACAGGAAATTTGGAGAATCCAGCAGCAGCTCACGAACCACAGACACGTCATGCGCGTTTTGGGAAACAACGAATCGGTCGAACGTAGCCTTCACTTCATCCTGAGGTGCAGCGCCAACCGGGCCAACTGACGGCATCAGGGTTACCAGGAGAGCTGCCATGAACGTTTTCATTTCCGTCTCCCAGTTACGGTAATCTCATCGCCCAAGGGCTGTGGACAGAACATAATGTGAAGACGGGGGGCTTCTCGCGTAATTAGTCGCTTGTCTCCTCAGCAAGCTGGTCGAGCGCCGGAGCTAAAATCGGCATCCAGAGCCACCGCTTCAGCGGGCTTTGTTCAACGCGTAGCGAAACCGGTAGGCGTGCACGACTCGCCTAGCGCCACTTGGTCTCGCCGATCAGCTTCAGCGCAGTCGCCAGCGCATCGCTCGCCGACACATTGACGTCCGGCTCGA
>JBBRZF010000119.1:0-11026 GCA_038236965.1 Terriglobales bacterium
CAGATTCACCACCGAGCGCTGTACGTGTATGAACTGCGCAGCCAGCAGGAACGGCAGGTTGGGCAGCAGTGCATAGGACAGGACCGTGCGCGACACACCCCTCAGTCCTTGCTGCCAGGTTGGCTTGTTCATCGATCATCGTCCTTCCCCATCCCGACCAAACCTTCCTACCGGTGGACCAATCTATTCGTTGTAGGCATAGACTTTGTAACCGTTGCGGCGCACCAGTTCGTCGCGCTGCGCTGCCTCGAAATCTTCGGCGACCATTTCAGATACCAGTTCGCGGAAGGTGATCTGCGGCTTCCATCCCAGTTTGAAGCGCGCTTTGCTCGCATCCCCCAGCAGCGTCTCCACTTCCGTGGGACGAAAATACCTGGGATCGACAGCCACGATCTCGCGTCCGGATCTATCGATGCCCACTTCGTCTTCGCCCGCCCCTTGCCAACGAATGCTCATGCCCAGTTCGGCGGCGGCGATCTCCACGAACTCGCGTACCGTGTGCTGCTCGCCGGTGGCAATCACATAATCTTCCGCTTCTTCCTGCTGCAACATCAGCCACTGCATTTCCACGTAGTCTCGTGCGTGGCCCCAGTCGCGTTCAGAATCCATGTTTCCCAGGTAGAGGCAATCCTGCAATCCAAGCTTGATACGGGCCAGTGCGCGCGTGATCTTGCGCGTGACAAATGTCTCTCCCCTGACCGGCGACTCGTGATTGAAAAGGATGCCGTTGCATGCATACATCCCGTACGCTTCACGATAGTTCACCGTGATCCAGTAGGCATACAACTTGGCCACGGCATAAGGGGAGCGAGGATAGAACGGCGTCTGCTCGCGCTGCGGTATCTCCTGCACCAGCCCGTAGAGTTCCGAGGTGGAAGCCTGGTAGAAACGGGTCTTCTTCGAGAGGTCCAGGATACGGATCGCCTCCAGCAGTCGCAGCGTTCCCAGAGCGTCCACATTAGCTGTGTACTCCGGCTGTTCGAAAGAAACCGCCACGTGGCTCTGCGCCGCCAGGTTGTAAACTTCGTCCGGCTGCACCTTCTGCATGATGTGGATGAGGCTGCAGGAATCGCTGAGATCGCCATAATGGAGGATGAAGTCGCGATTCTTTGCGCTCGGCTCCTGGTACAGGTGGTCGATGCGGTCGGTATTGAACAGGGACGTACGGCGCTTGACCCCGTGAACTTCATAGCCTTTGTCGAGCAGAAGTTCCGCGAGATAGGAACCGTCCTGACCGGTAATGCCGGTCACGAGTGCTTTTTTACGTGGCAAGTGGTTGCACCTTTCCTGCGCGGGAGGAGATGACTCCGCGAGCAGAGCGATCGACGAGCATTGAGAACATGATCCTGAAACTCGAATCCGAAAACACAGGCGTTTGGTATGTAGGAATCGCGAGGTGGTTGATCTCGCGGAAATTCCAGGGTACTGCTATATACGAAAAGACGGTCGGGACGGACGGGACACCGGAATCGCGTCACCTCCTGCAACAGAACCTTGTCACCGTCTGCAAGCTTGATTCGTAGAGTTGAAAGGCTAGTAGTTAGTTCATGTCCAGGTCAGCCAAATCAACTTCGACGGCGACCGATTGCATCAGCATGTCCATGGAGAGCACTACGCGGAAATTCTCTTTGCCGCGCAACAACACTCCCTCGGCCCCACTTAACGGGCCGTGCTTGATGCGCACGGTCTGGCCGGCTTTGAGGAATGGGTGTGGCTCGGCCTTCACCCGGTCGAGCCCTCCGCGCAGGCGCTCTACCTCTTCGTCATGCAAGGCCAGCGGAGGACCGTTGAAACTCACCAGCCGGTGAATGCTGGGCACGGTGAGAACTTGTAATCGCTTCTCCAGAGGGATGTGTACAAAGACGTATCCGGGAAACAACGGAAGCTCAACGCGAGCGGTTCGGTCCTTCCATCGCGATTTCGTTGCGTAGAGCGGCAGGAAATATTCCACGTTCTTGCCCCCCAACTGCAAGGCGACCTGCTTTTCGTGTCGTGGCATGGTACAGGCGACATACCAATGCGCTTGCGCTTCGGCCGGAGTTGCCGTCCAATCTGCAGTTCGAGGGTTCATATTTTTCGTCTTATGGGCATAGAGCTTCGCCCCGTCACTTACAGGCTCTCGTGACATAACCTTTTCCTAAGATTTTGGCTTGCCGTCTCGTGCCTGATCGCCAACTTCGGCGACGCTCAATCTCTTGAGCTTGGGAGCGGAATCACTGAACAGCTGATCAGCACGAGTAACGCGATTGCCAACAAATTCGCTTGCCAGTTCGATCCTTCCACCAATCACTCCGTCTCCTCAGCTACCGGACCATGAGACGGATGACTCGTTTCAGAACTTGCTGCAACTTACATTGCAAGCGTCTTGCCAACTGTTCCGCTGCGTGCGCGGAAGCGTTCGCGTTCTATTTGCCCAGGGGGGAGGAATGCTGGAGAACCGCACTGTTACAGGGCAATGCAGTGTCGCAAGCCCACCACGGAATGGACGGTGACTAGGGTCACTATTTCGCGTGCCCTGTGATGCAACCACCAACGCGATTCCTGTACGAACTTCGTTCCGAATCGGAACACCAAATCGGAACAGTTTCCCTAAATGAGACATGCCTCGCCTCCCGCAAACTTACAATCACCCCACCTAACCAATATGCGTTGCATTCCCAAGGAGTCTTCGACCCTCGAAAACTCCCGGAAGACTGCACAGCGGTGCCACAAGCACATGCGGAGATTCACCCCATGGAATTCGTTCGACGCACATTCCTCTTGCTGTTCTGCTTAGTTGCAATCGTCCTCGCGGCACAGGAGTCCTCGATTACAGCGCAACTGATCCGCTACAGCGGGACCGTATCCATTTCCGGACAGCCATCCTCCGCCGTATACGGAGTGACCTTCCTGATATATAAGGACTCCTCCGGCGGCGCTCCGCTGTGGATGGAGACGCATAACCTGCATCCCGACGCGCTTGGTCGATACTCGGTGCTGCTTGGCAGCGAACATGCGGACGGAATTCCGAAAAAGCTTTTCGCCAAGGGGGAAGCTCGATGGATCGCCTTGCAGATAGAGGGACAGCCGGAAGGAACCCGCGCGCGCCTCGTCAGTGTGCCCTATGCTATGCAGGCAGCCGACGCCTCTTCCCTGTCCGGACATCCCGCCACTGATTTCGTTCTTGCCGATCAGATGCGCAAATGGGAATCGCTCTGGAACGCCACCCGCGTAGGCACGCGGCCTTCGCAGACGGGTGCTGGCGGTCCTCCGGACGAACCCACGACGGTCAATCCCGGTACGGCGAATGCGCTCGCAAAATTCACCGACGCCAATACGGTCGGTGTCTCCGGCGTTTTTGAGAATGCAGGCAAATTGGGTATCGGCACCGCGACGCCCACAGCGGGTGTCCACATTTCTGCTGCTCTCCCGCGATTCTTTATCCAGGCTACGACGCCAGGCAACAACGCTGGCCTCTGGTTTGAGGCGCGCCCGTCAGACACCAATCTCGCCTCTAAACGCGGCGGCGTTTATTTCTCTGCCGGCAATACTCCGCAGAGCACTTTCGTCGGCTTCACTGCCGACGATCTCAACTATCAAATGGTGGCCACGCTGCCAGGAGACGTTGGTGTAGGCACTACCGCTCCGGTCGGAAAATTCCACGTGGCGGCCTCCACGGTGCGCGCCTTCATGCAAAGTACCGGTGCCGGCAAAACGGCGGAACTCCGGCTTGGAGCTCTTTCCTCGACCTCCGGAGCTCATACCGCCGGGCTCTACTTTCAGGCTGGGGACACCCCGGCAGCGAACCTGCTGGCTCTCAGTGCGGACGACACCAGCTATCACATGGTGGTCACCTCGGCCGGAAACGTGGGCGTTGGCACATCGGCACCGTCGGCAAAATTCGATGTTGCCGGAAATCTGCGGCTATCGAATGGAGGAGCGCTGCTGTTCAACGATGGCACATCGCAATCCACCGCGGCCGTCCCGAACTCCATCAGTGCAGCCGATTCTTCCATCACGGTCGCCATGGCGGGAGCAAACGCCAATCTCAGTGTTGCCAACCTTGGCGTGACCGCGGCTAAACTTGCCGACTCTTCCGTGACTACGAACAAGATTGCGGATGCCAGCATCTCCGCCGCAAAACTTCAGCCATCCGTGCTGAATTCCATCACCGTGGCCGATGGCACGATTACTACGGCTAAACTCGCCGACGGCGCGGTTACATCCAGCAAGATTGCAATCGGCGCCATCTCGCCGGCCAACATCACCGGAACTGCCGCCACTGTGGGCAGCAACGCATTTGCCGGTGCGCAGACCATCAGCGGCACTCTGTTTACGGCGAACACGGCGGTCTCCCCTGCCATAACCGCCACCAACACCAGCGGCACTGATGCGGCCGTCCTGGCACGCAATACGGCGCTCACTGGTCCGGCTTATGGCACGCGTGCGGAAACGCAGAGCATTCTTGGAATCGCAAACTATGGATACGCTTCGTCCGCCTCAGGCTTTACCCGCGGCTTTCAGGGCCGTGTCGATTCGCCGGACGGTACCGCCATGGAAGGCATTGCATACGCCTCCAGCGGCAGCACCGTGGCGCTCCACGGAATAACCTATAGCCCCAGCGCCAAAGCGTTGTTGGCCGAATCCACCGCCTACACCGGAACCAATTATGGCGTCTATGCGCAGGCGGGAGGAGATGCCTACAGCGCCGCCGTCTTTGGAACGGAGACCAACAACTCGGCTGCCGTCACCTATGGGGTTTATGGAAAATCCGCATCCTCCCTCGGTGTAGGCGTTCTCGGCTATAACACTTCGACTTCGGGAACCACCTCCGGAATTTTCGGACGCGTAGACAGTCCCTCGGGCAGCGCCGGTGAATTCGACAACGGATCTGGTGGCAATGTCTACATCGGACGCAGTCGCGGCATAAAAGTAGCGCGCATCGATGGCACCGGAAAGCTCTATATCAACGGAGGAACGCAGACCGGCGGCGCTGACTTCGCCGAATCCGTTCGCGTGCGCGGTTCGCGCGTCGAGTACCAGCCTGGAGATGTACTCCTTATCGATCCAGACAACAACCGGCAGATTCTGCTCTCCAAAACGCCTTATGCAACCACGGTCGCCGGCATCTATTCGACGAAGCCCGGCGTTCTCGGCACTCCGCACACAATGGATGCGCCCGAGTTTGCGCAGGAGATTCCCGTGGCGATGATAGGCATCGTGCCCTGCAAGGCCAGCGCCGAGAACGGCCCCATCCGTCGTGGAGATCTGCTCGTTACGTCCACAACCGCCGGACATGTCATGCGCGGCTCCGACCGTGCGCGCATGCTCGGAGCCATCGTGGGAAAGGCCTTGCAACCGCTCGACTCAGGTACCGGCGTCATCGAGTGTATGGTCACCTTGCAATAAGACTTCGGGAGGATGAACACCTCAATACCCGATTCGCGTGTCCGCCATCACAGCATTGCACTCCCAATGGGAATACAGATGGAAACATCTCGCTTTCCAGGAGAGAGATCATGCAGCGAATTGCCGTAGCTACTTGGAAGGGCGGGCCTCGCGCCGGGGAAGGCAGCATCACCACGGCCAGTCACGTCATCGAACACGCGCCTTATGCTTTTACTTCGGGTGCGCATCACGATGCCTGCACCAGTCCGTGCGAAATGCTCGCCGCCGCTCACGCATCCTGCCTCTCGCTGGCCGTCGCCTCCGAGCTAACTCGTCTCGGGCACATCCCACAGGCCGTCACTACCGAAGCCATTTACACCATGGACCTTCGCGAGAATCTCTGGAGCATCGTCTCCGCACATCTCGACGTCACCGTCCGTACCGGTGAATTCGAATTGGAGCCATTGCAACTCCTTATCGAACGCGCCGACAGTCTCTGCCCCATTGGACGAGCGCTCCATCCGGACATCAAGCTCTCGCGCAGCATCCATCTCGAACAGGCTTTCGCGCTCGCTCCCAGCGAGTGATCCAAGAACAGCAATTCAAAAGCCGCGCTCTCATGCGCGGCTTTTCATGTTCGATCTTCCGTTACGTCAACTGCTGGCGATCGCTTCCGATACTTGTTCCCACTCGCTCATCAGCGATTGCGCTTCCAATTTCTTGGAAGTCAGCAGGTCGCTCAGCCTCTGGGTCTCAGCAGCGCTTACGTAATTTCCCAACGCCTGCTCTGTCTCCGAGATGGCGTTCTCCGCTTTCTCTATCGCAGCTTCCAGTTCGCCGCAGCGCTCCTGCATCTGCTTCAGCTTGATGGGATTCAAACGCTTGCGTGGTTCGCCAACTTCCGCAACCATCGCCGGAGCAACTTCGCGATGCGAGCTATCGCCATTACCCGAGGAACTTGCGGAGGTGCTCGGGCTTTGCTCCTTGGCCCGCAGATACTCTTCGTAATTTCCGGGATAATCGGTCATGAGGCCGTCAGCCACCTCGAAGACGCGCGTGGCAAGGCTGTCGATGAAATAGCGATCGTGCGAGACGAATACCACCGTTCCTGTGAATTTCTCCAGCGCTTCCAGCAGAACATCCTTTGCACGTAGATCAAGATGGTTCGTCGGTTCGTCCAGCAGCAAGAAGTTCGAGGGTTGCAAAAGCATCCTGGCCAGTGCATAGCGATTTCGCTCTCCGCCGCTAAGCACGCCGATTTTCTTGAAGACGTCGTCTTCCGAAAACAGGAAACTCCCCAACAGATTCCTAAGCTCCGTCTGCCCCTTACTGGGAGCCACGGTTCCTATGTCGTCGAGCATTCGAGCCTCGGTATCGAGTTCCTTGTACTGGTCTTGTGCGAAGTAATCCGGCTCCACGTTATGTCCCAGGCGAAACTCGCCGGACGAGACTCTCTCCGCGCCCGACAATATCTTTATCAGAGTCGATTTGCCCGCTCCGTTCACTCCGACCAAGGCGACTCGGTCTCCGCGTTCGATAATGAAATCCACACCGCTGAAAACGCGTTTTTTTTCGTAGTTTTTCGCCACTCCAGTGCACTCGGCTACCACGCGCCCGCTCGGCTTCGGCTGCGGGAATGTGAAGTGTATCGTCTTCTCTTCCGGCGGAATCTCGATGCGCTCTATTTTGTCGAGTTCCTTGATGCGGCTCTGCACCTGCTTCGCCTTGGTTGCCTGTGCGCGGAAGCGGTTGATGAACGCCTCAAGCTGTTCGACGCGTTCCCGCTGATTTTTATACGCAGCCACCAACTGGTCGCGACGCATCTGTTTTTCCTTCAGATATTTTTCGTAATTTCCGCTGTAGAAGTGGACGCGCTTGTTCCACAGCTCCACCATCCGGTTCACCGTCACATCCAGGAAGTAACGGTCGTGCGAAATGAGAACGAAAGCGTACGGATAATTCTGCAGATAGCCTTCGAGCCAGTTGCGCGTCTCGAGGTCAAGATGATTCGTCGGCTCGTCCAGCAGCAACAGATTCGGCTTCTGCAGCAGCAGTTTCGCCAGGGAGATGCGCATCTGCCAGCCGCCGGAAAACTCCTCGGTCTTCCGCTGCCAATCTTCCTTTCGGAACCCCAACCCGGCCAGCACCGCACCTACCTGGGCATCCAGAGTGTAGGCATCGCGCGTATGGAACTCACTGTCGATGTGCTGGAAGCGGTCGGCAACCTGCGCGTACTCCGAGCTGGCGGGATCCAGTTCTCCCAAGCGATGCGATAACTCTTCGCGCTCGCGCTCCATTGCATGCAGGTCGCTGAATACCGTCATGCACTCGTCAAATACCGTGCGTCCAGAGAGTTGCAATCCATCCTGCGGAAGATAGCCGAAGCTGATCCCCTTCTGCGCCTGCATCGATCCGTAGTCCAGCGACTCCAGTCCGCCCAGGATTTTTAGCAGCGTGGATTTCCCCGTCCCGTTTGCGCCGACCAGGCCGACGCGGTCCTGCGGGGTCACCATCCAATCCAAATTGTCGAACAGGAGTTTGGGGCCGAAACGCTTTCCAGCCGCGGACAACGTGATCATCTTTACTGTGCCTTGAAGCTCTCTCTCAACGGAGTGCGAACTCTTCTATTCTCTCACGCCCATCGTTCGGTCCTTGAGGCCCGCATTAAAGCGTTCACCCGTTGATGGACAACGACGCACCATCGCAGAAAACCTCGCGAATCATGTTCAATCAAGCCGATTACCGGACGTGAGATTGCATCTGATCCGCCTCATCCACGACGAGCATGTTCCCTCGACTGCCCGCTTACAGTAATATGGAAGTCTGATTTTGAACATGACATGGAAATCGTTCTCACTGTCTTCTCTAATCATCAAGACAAAGCCGGGATGGCGAAACTGGCAGACGCAGCGGACTTAAAATCCGCAGACCCGAAAGGGTTGTGGGGGTTCGATTCCCCCTCCCGGCACCAACCTAACTACCGAGGGTGAAAACTGGCTGAATCGACGAGAAACCGGTGAAGAAAGCTGCCGAGATAGGCCGGAATTGTCGTTAAAACTAGTTGTTTTGATGAAGAAAGCTGACCGAAGGGACAACGAGGGGTGGTTGGAGAAGCTTGAAGGGGCGGTTAAGGTAATGGAGTCATGTTCGCGCGGATTGCGGTTAAGCCATGAGGGTGCGAAATCTAGAGTGGCTTGGAGGAGATTCCCGCTCAAGCCAAAGGAAGGCTTGAACGGCACCAGCCTGGAACGGGTCCACCCCATGTACAAAGGCTCTCGATAATAGGAACTTTGCAGCCTCGTCCCTACCCTTCAATAAGAAGAGTGCCCTCTCAGAAGGGCATCGTTCGGGCATCTAGTTCGACTGATGTGTCTTTTTTGCCACATAATGAGTGCCTAAAGAAAATCTGGCCTGTGGAAATTACGCCACATTTCTCGCTTGGCAATTTTCACTCCCGTTCCACCGCCGCTGTGGAAAACCAGCGCCCATTCAGAGACAATCTTCTACATTGGGATATCCACTACAAAGTAAAGAAATCTTTACATTTAGCCTTATGCAACTGTGGTATCAAAAGAGTTCATGAGGCGTCGGATTTATTGCGGGTAGTGACTGAATTTTCAGATTGCTTTCCAAGTGTTTTGCGATAGAATCTTCGGTTCCAGACCACTCGGGATTCAAGTAGTGTACGGCTCCGATGAAGTTCCTGCGGTGTGCATCTTTAGACGACTCTTCGGAGTCTATATATTTGCAGGACCCATCTATCGCAATTTGTTTTTTGTATTTGGCACCTTTATCTCCCTCTGAAGGTAGGACGAATAAACATGGCAAAGCGACGAGGCAATCCTAACTGGGGGAAGCCGGAGCCGATTGGCCCCGTTACCCCCACCATCACTGAGTTCGAGCAGGTAGTTCGAGAATTCAAACTCGCTCCGGACCAGTACATCCGCTCCACACGTCTTCGCGAGTGGGCACGCCGGAACAAGAATTCGAAATACATTCCCGAACCTTTGCTTGAGGCTTGGGGTTTCGAGATTGAATCCACGCTTTAGTTATTTAGTGTTCCGGGGCGACTATTCCGGTGCATCCTGAAAAAGTTTCCGGGCCGCCTTACAGGGCGGCCCTTAATTTATTCGGCAGGCAAGAGCCATGAATATCTCTCCCAGCGAAATCGCCGCCCTGGTTGCCGCCACCAGCTTTGCCGCTGGACTCAATGTTTACGCTACCGTTGCCACGCTGGGTCTTCTCTCCCGCGCCGGAGCCTTCCAGCTCCCCGGCTCCCTGCACGCTTTGCATAGCTGGCCGGTCATCGCCGTCTGCGCGGCCATGTTCGTTCTCGAGTTCTTCGCCGACAAGATTCCGGTCTTCGATATCATCTGGAACGCATTGCATACTTTTGTGCGCATCCCGGTGGCGGCTTGGCTGGCCTATGCCGCCACGGCTCACTTGTCTCCGCAAATGCAGATCACCAGCGCCATCCTCGGCGGGGCGATCGCGGCCGCGGCGCATACCGGCAAGACGGCGGTGCGCGTTGGCGTCACTCCCTCTCCAGAACCCCTTAGCAACTTTGTGCTCAGCACCACAGAAGATGTGGGAGCCATCGGGCTCACATGGCTGGCGACACAACATCCTTACTTTGCAGGAGTCGTCGCTCTCGCTCTCTTAGTCATGTTGGCTCTTCTTGCCCGCGTTATCTGGAGATCTTTGAAGCGTATCGCCGTCTATTTCCGCCAGCGTTTTTCTCAATCCCAGCCATCTCGCTCTGCCTGAAGTTCTCTCCATCGACACAACATTGACCCTTCGCCAGTGCAGATGAGATAGTTACGTGTTCTAGAAATCATAGTTGCGCCGCACTGTGCGGCAAGAAATCTGCCAGGAGCTGCTTGATGGTTCGCATCATCCCCAGGGAAAAGAAATTTTTTGAAATGTTCGCGGAGATGGCCGCCAACCTTACGGAAGGTGCGCGCACCTTACGCGACCTTCTCCAGGATTATCGTGACGTAGAAACGAGCGTCCAGAAGATCAAGGACATCGAGCATAAGGGTGACGACATAACCCATGCCGTCTTCATCAAGCTGAACCAGACTTTCATCACCCCGTTCGATCGTGAAGACATTCACCGCCTGGCCTCGTCCCTGGATGACGTTCTCGACTTCGTGAACTCGGCCGCCGACCGCCTCATCATGTATAAGATTCGCGAAGTCCCTGCTGCTGCCGCAGCGTTGGCAGGCATCGTCGTCCGCCAATGCGAAGAGCTTGGCAAAGCCGTGGCCCTGCTGGAGAAGAACTACAAGAAAGTGCTGGAGCATTGCGTGGAAGTGAACCGCCTGGAAAACGAGGCCGACACCGTAAGTCGCGCAGCACTGGCAAAGATATTCGAGGAAGAGAAAGACCCTATCCAACTTATCAAGATGAAGGAACTCATAGAGGTACTGGAAACCGCTACGGACAAGGCGGAAGACGCCGCCAACGTGCTGGAAACCGTGGTGCTGAAGAGCACCTAGCCCGGCGCTCGCACAGAACATAAGTTCTCCGAGCCCAACCCGTTAAGGAAGCCTGACCCTTGGATACCGGATTCATTCTTTTACTGATCACGATTGCTGTAGCCCTCGCGTTCGATTTTCTGAACGGCTTCCACGACGCTGCTAACAGCATTGCGACC
>JBBRZF010000120.1:0-10792 GCA_038236965.1 Terriglobales bacterium
CAAATTCTTGTCAAGCCCCTCCACGCCCCCGAAACGACCTAACCTCCTCATTCCAAACAGAAAATATTCTGTCCGTGGATGTCCAGTTGACCCCCTCCAATCTGTCATACTAGATATAGAGACAAAACAAGGGCCGCGCCTGGTCAGCGCGGCCTTTCGTTTTGCCTTCAACTTTTGACTTTGCCTTTGATCCTGCTGGCAACTGGCAACTGACAACTACCACTCACAACTGCTTTGCTATCAATAATTTGACCAGTAAAGCCATTGTTTTCAATATTTTACCAGCACATTGCCGCTAAAATATTGAAAACAAAGGAATAAAAAAGAAAGAAAAGACGGGGGGAGGGTGGCCGCGCGGCATATCTGTAGCCCAACAGAAAGAGCGCGTCATTGCGACGCGCCCTTTTGTCAGGAGGAGAAATCGATCAGTAGCCGTGCTCGCTGCCTTCCAGTGCGACCTTGCCGCGGAACATCCGATACACGACGAAGAAGTATCCGGCGACCAGGGGAATGCCGACGCACCACCAGATGAGCGCAACCTTCAGTGCGTAAGCGCTCGTCACGGTCGAGGCGACGGTCAGGTTGTACTGCGCTCCGGTCGAAGCAGGCAGCACGTTGGGATAGACGGCGTAAACCGCGCCCACCAGCATGAAGATGATGTACCCGGCCGAGGCGAGGAATGCGTGGCGGTCGCGCCGATGCTTGATGCTGACGAACATCCAGACCAGGCATCCGACGACGGCCACCGGAATGACGTATCCGATAGGCAGCGCCTTATAGTTGGCCAACCACTCGGGACGAATGGAGAGGGTCGCCACCAGGCTGAGCACAGTGACGATGAGCAGCACGGGCCACAGCAGGAAGCTGATCCTGCGCGCACGTTCCTGGACAGCGCCTTCCGTCTTGACCGATACATAGTTAGCGCCGTGCATGGCAAGCGTGACCAGTGCGACCACGCCGCTGAGTACCGTGAACCAGTCGAGGATCCCCGGTTGCGGCCCCACGCGCCAGTTGGTGAAGAGCGGCAGGAAGAAGTATCCGTCGGGCTGCAACGGAACACCACGGATGACGTTGCCGAGCGCCGCGCCGTAGAAGATGGCCAGCAGGATGCTGGAAAAGCTGAAGATGGCGTCGAAGAATCCCTTCCACACGGGTTCCTGTATGTGTCCGCGGAATTCGATGCCAATGGCGCGCAGCATGAGCAGCCAAAGCACCATCATGAGCGGCAGGTAGAATCCGCTGAAGCTCGACGCATACAGTAGCGGGAAGGCCAGGTAGAGCGCGCCACCTGCGGCGATCAGCCAGACTTCGTTGCCATCCCAAACGGGACCGACAGCGCGTATGACCTGCTTGCGCTCCTCGTCATTCCTGGAGACAAGCAGGTGAATGATTCCGGCGCCAATATCGAAGCCGTCCAAAACGACGTACATCGCTAGCATGACCGCGACAATGCCGTACCAGAGAGTTGGCATGATTACTTCACCTCCGCATGAGCCGCAGCAAACCTGGCGTTGACGACAGCAGGAGCAGGCTCCTCTTCAGGCCCGTGCTCAAGCTCGCGGGTGATCAGGAACAGGAAGAGCACCGCAAGCACCGTGTACATGCCCATGAATCCGAGCAAGGTGAACATGGCGTTGCCGCTGGAAACCGTCTTGGAGAATCCATCGATGGTACGCAGCAGACCATAGACCAGGTATGGCTGACGCCCCACTTCGGCCGTCATCCATCCCGCGGTGTTGGCGATATACGGGAACGGGAAGCTGAGCATGAGCGCCCACAGCATCCAGCGCGCATCGAACAGACGCTTGCGCCACAGCAGGAACGCGGCGATCACCATCTCCAACATGAAGATGGTCCCGAGCCCGACCATGATGTGGTAGCTGTAATACAACAGCGGGATGTTCTGCGGCCATTCGGATTCTGGGAAGTTATCGAGTCCTTTCACTTCGGCGCTCCAGCGGCGATACGTGAGGAAGCTCAACATGCCGGGAACGACCACTGGATTATCGATGGTCTTCTTCACCATATCGGGCTGACCGATGATGACCAGCGGAGCGTTGGGAGTGCCATGGAAGAGCGCCTCCATGCCAGCCAACGTCGCCGGTTGATATTGCGCGAGGTTGCGTCCCTGTCCGTCTCCCGTGGGACCGATGAGCAGGATGGAGAAGAGCAGGCCGCTGACGACGCCGACCTTGAGGAATATCTTCGACTGCTCGATATGCTTCTTGCTGAGCAGGTAAAAGGCGCCAACCGCCATCATGACGAATGCGCCCGTCAGTGCCGCGCCAGCCATGTTGTGCAGGTATTGCCAGATAGCCCAGGGATTCAGGACAAGCTGCCAGAAACTGGTGAGCTGGAAGTTGCCGTCCGGCGTGCGCGCGTAGCCGACCGGATGCTGCATCCAGGCGTCGGTGGCGACGATGAAGTATCCGGAGATCCACGCCCCGACGAAGACCATCATGGCCGACCACCAGTGGGCCCACTGGCTAAGCCGCTTCTCTCCGTAGAGGAACAAGCCGAGGAATGCGGATTCGAGGAAGAAGGCGAACATGCCTTCCATGGCCAGCGTCTGTCCGATGACGCCGCCGGCGAAGCGCGAGAAGTGCGACCAGTTGGTGCCGAACTGGAATTCCATGGGAATTCCGGTAACGACGCCGATGACGAAATTGATGCCGAAGATCTTCGCCCAGAAACGGGCGGCGCGTGAATACTTCTCGTCCTTTTTCCAGATGGCCAGCGACTTGAGCACCACGATGAGCGGCGCCAGTCCCATGGTCAGTTGCGGAAACAGGTAATGGAAGGTCACCGTAAAAGCGAAATGAAGACGGTGTAGTAGAAAGGCGCTGTCCATTGTGGACCTCAGAATGAATTGACGCGTCCGCTAGTTCCCACGAAACGGGGCGCGTGCGGATGGAAATCCGCGTCACCATTCTCATGTTTACGCGTCCTATCCGGCTATGACGTACGTCACGTCGCGACGTTACTTCAATCCGAACAGGGAAGAACAGTTTGGCAGCGGGAACTTTGTATTTACGTGAAAAAAGCGCGCCCGAAGGCGCGCTTTTGGGCAAAACGCGGAGCTTACTCGTTCGCTTTTTTGCGTGCTTTTTCCGCGCTGCGGATTTGGCGACGGCGGCCCGCGTCTTCGAATCGGCGTCTTTCGGCGTCCGTCTCGGCAATGACTTGGGGCACGTTGCGCTTGCGTCCATGGCGGTCGACCGCGACGAAAGTGAGATAGGCGGAGCTGACCTGGCGGCGTTCGCCCGTGATGTAGCTTTCCACCAGGACGCTGACGCCAGTTTCCATCGAAGTATGGAATGCGCGGTTAACCGACGACTGAAAGATGACGAGGTCGCCGACATGAACGGGCACCTTAAAATCAAGGTGATCGATGGAGGCAGTGACAACGTAGCTGCGCGAATGGCGGTGCGCGGCAAGCGCTCCGGCGATGTCGATCCAGTGCATGAGGCGTCCGCCAAGGAGAGCGCCGAGCGGGTTGGCGTCGTTGGGGAGAACGATCTCGACCATCTCCGATTTGCTCTCGCGCACGGGGCGCGGCTGAAGAACGTTTTCGTTTGAGTCCATCGTTATCTTTCCGTTCTCTGTGTGCCGGTGAAGTTGAGTCCGTGGGTAAAACTTTTCAGCCGTTGCTGGCGGCGCGCTGTCGCGGATGCCGCCGAAGATAGCTCTCGATAAAGCATTCGGCCATTCGCTGCAAGCCGGAATCTTTGTGCGTGGCGGTGAATCGACCGGAGGCTGCGTCGTATTCGAACTGTCCGTTGGCGACGGGCAAGTGTTCGCGTTCGCTGCTCCAGAGGAGCGTGAGTGCGCTGCCGGAATCGCGCGATTACGAAGCGCACGGCATCCGCAAGGCGCTCGGCGGGCAGATGTTCACATGCGCTGGCGTAACCGAGATTGCACAGGTCCTTAAGCTCGGCGTCAGAGGCGGCGCATCCATTGCGGCCAGGCGCGGTGCAGCATCCGGCAAAGCCGTCGCCCAGCGAAAGCCGTTGGCGATGCGCCCACAACTCCTCTTCGTGACGCGAGGTGGGCATGAAATAAGGACAAGCCATGGTGAACGGGATCCGACTGCGAGCTGCAGATTCCAGTAGATTCTAACCTACGCTTGGCAAGCTGCGTGGAGGCTGTAATATGAAAACTCGAGAGGGAAGACTGAATGGCTGAGAATCAACGGTTGCAGATGTTGAAGGAAATACTGGTGCAGGACCCGGCGAACACGCTTGCGCGCTATGGCGTGGCCATGGAATACGCGGGCATGGGCGAGACTGACACCGCGCTGGCGGAGTTTAATGGCCTGATCGCGACCAACCCCGAGTACGCGAACGCCTACTTCATGGCCGCGCAGACGCTGCACAAAGTCGAGCGCGATGAGGAAGCGAAGTCGATGCTGAAACGCGGCATCGAAGCCGCGCAACGCTCCGGCAACAAACACGCGGAGTCGGAGATGCAGGCGATGTTGGATGAGTTGGAATTCGAGAACTAAAAACCCTGAAATAGATCAGACGTGCAAGCACAATTGAAAGCGGCCCGGAGCGCTAAGCCCGGGCCGTTGTTCGTTCCGCCAATTTATTTTCCCGTCATCGTGCGTATCTCGATCTGAGGCGCGGGCTTGATGTCGACCTTTGCTCGAGCGAGGGCAAGGGCTTTGTCGAGACAGACGTCGTTCTGGGTCTGCATGTCTTCGCCACTCGGGATGCACATCACATCCGGGGTCACGCCTTTGCGTTCCAGTTCTTCCCCGTCGGGAAACACGGCGCGCGCAACGCCGATCGACGACGAGAACGGAATCGCGTCTTGGGATCCCATCAGCCCGTCGAAAACTCTGCTGACGGTGACGCGTCCCGGAGAGTGATCGCCGACGACGACCGCTTTGCCCGTACGCTGGAAGTGCCGGGCAAAGATTTCCGCCGCGCTGCCGGTACGGCTATCAATGAGGATGAACATCGGCATCGCGAAGTTTGGTTTTTGCGGCTTCACGATCCACGGTTCGCTCTTCTTCCGCGATACCTCGTTGAGAACTGTGACCTGGCTCTGTTCGAAGCAGCCCATTACTTTCTTCAGCGTCTCGACCGATCCGCCGGGGTTGGAGCGCAGATCGACAATCATCGCCTTTGAACCGGCGCCATGTTCAAGAACTCCCTTGAGAAACTCATCGGACTCGCCACCAAATTCCAATATCTGCGCATAGCCGATCTGCCCGTTCGCGTAAACGGAGGTGTGGTACTGGTGTTCGTCTGCGTAGTTTTCGCTTTCGGTGATCTCGTTCCAGAAATCGCCTTCGCGGGTTTGCGTGCCAAGCAAGTTGGCTTCCTTCTTCAGGCGCGCTTCAAGATGCACATTGTGGGGAGCCTCGCTACCGGTCTGGACGACGAGATTCATCGTCGCGCGAGGGCGCAGCACCTTGAAATCGAACATCATCACGTCGAAAACTGGCACGGTCAGTGCGGAACCCGTTGACGCTGACAATCTTGTCGCCGAGTTGCAGACCCGCACGTTGCGCCTGATCATCCTTTTTCATCTCGTAGATACGAACATCATCGCCGATAGCTTTGGCCTCGAACCCGTAATACAACTTCGTGCTGCGGAGCGGCGGCAGAAACTTCGTAGTGCGAATCGTGCAACTTATCGAGTGCGACATAAATAGCCGCCAGCATGTCGCCAATATTATTGGCCTTGTCGATCTTGGTCTTCGCCTCTTCGACGACGGCGTTCCAGTCGAGACCTTTTAGTTTCTCGTCGTAGAAATTCTTCTGCACGTCGGAAGTGACGTTCTTCAACATCTGTTTGCAATTAGCACGATCGAGGCCGAGTCCATCCGCCGTGGCTTTAGGAGCGCTGACGTAGGACAAGGAAGAATAAGGACAAATGCGGCAATGATTTGGCCCACTCTGGTTCGGGACATAGTTCGACTCCTGGATAGACTCGTTTCGTAGCGGAGGAATTCTATCCAGAAACTCACAATTTGTCGGTGATTTTTAACGTCTGTTCCAGAAATGGAACAACCCAAAGTAACTGATGAGTGTCATATCGCGCCATCAACGGCCCGGGTCCTATTTCGCGGGTTTCGACATCTTCAGCATCGCCATCTCGATCAGCGCCGGAAAGGTGCGATAGAGCCAGATAGCAAAGCGGTCGCGTGCGGGGACGACGATTTCCTTCTTCCCCGTTAGATAGCCGGAGAGGATAGCGCGCGCGACGCGCTCGGCCGAGATGCCGCGCACCTCTCCTCCTCCAATGCGTTTTCGCTCGCTGCCGCGCACCGCGTTGGCGGAGAACTGTGTCTTCACATATCCAGGGCAGACGTTCATCACCTTGACTCCGGTGTTGCGTAATTCCAGTCGCGCCGCCTTGCTCATGCAGTTGAGTGCGTGCTTGGTGGCGCCGTAGGCCGCCATGTAGGGCACGGCGATGTATCCGGCCACCGATGAGATGTTGATGATGGTCCCGCTTCCCTGCCCTCGCAGCACGGGGATGACGAGTTGCATCGCGTCCACTGCGGCAAAAAGGTTGGTGTCGAACATGCGGCGGCACTCGGCCATGTCCATCTTCTCGACGGAATCGATGAGTCCGAAGCCGGCATTGTTGATCCAGACATCGATGCGTCCGAAGCGCGCGAGGGTGAACTCCAGCAGGTTTGCGAGTTGCTCACGCGAACGAACGTCGCAGGCGAAGGCGGCCGTGCGTTCGGCATTGCCGACGCGCGAACGAACGGCTTCGAGTTTGGCCAGGTCGCGCGAGGCAAGGACGACCGTCGCGCCTTCCGCGGCAAACACCTTTACAACGGCCTCGCCGATGCCCATTGAGGCTCCGGTAACCACCACAACTTTGTCTTTCAATCGCATGAAACTGCTTGTATGGGGCGCGGACGAAGATGTCAAGCGGAACAAATCGCCGAGAGAGAAATTCCACTCTCGTTTTTCAGCAACGCGAAGGTGCCGGAGCACGTCCAATGGAATACGCCTGGCAATCGGCAGTCCGATGCGGGCGTGGAGGAACCACCCGTTGAAGCTTCCCCATACGCTCGGCGAACTCCGCCGCAGTACGTTCAGCGAGCAACGCCTTCTCGCTCGCCGTGTGAAAGATGAAATGCGCGAAAACCTGGTTGAGCGTCTGCGAGGGGGCGGCCCGGTGTTCCCCGGAATTGTCGGTTATGACGACTCGGTCGTTCCCCAGATCGTGAACGCCATCCTGTCGCGGCACAACTTCATTCTGCTCGGCCTTCGCGGACAGGCAAAAAGCCGTATCCTGCGCGCGCTTACTTCGCTGCTGGATTCCGACACGCCTTACATCGCCGGATGCGAGATCCGCGACAATCCTTACGCGCCGCTCTGCCGCCGCTGTCGGGAACTGATCGCCGAGCGCGGCGACGACACCACCATTGCCTATCTCACGCCGGACGAGCGCTACGTCGAAAAACTGGCTACTCCGGACGTGACGATCGCCGACCTCATCGGCGACGTCGATCCCATCAAAGCTGCGCGCAGCGGACACGAACTCGCGAGCGAACTCACCATCCATTACGGACTGCTGCCGCGGGCGAATCGCGGGATTTTCGCAATAAACGAATTGCCTGACCTCGCAGGCAAGATACAGGTCGGACTGTTCAACATCATGCAGGAAGGCGACGTGCAGATAAAGGGCTACCCGATACGTCTGCCGCTGGATGTTGCGCTGGTGTTCAGCGCGAATCCGGAAGACTACACGGCGCGTGGCAAGATCATCACTCCGTTGAAAGACCGTATCGGATCGGAGATTCGTACGCACTATCCCGCAACGGTAGAAGAAGGCATCGCCATCACCACGCAGGAAGCGTGGGTGGAACGCGATGGATTGAAGTTGCAGATCCCTAATTACGTTCGCGAGGTCATCGAACAGATCGCATTCGTTGCGCGGGAAGATAAACGAATCGATAAGCGCAGCGGCGTCTCGCAACGACTACCCATCAGCGTGGTGGAGAACGTCATCTCCAACGCAGAGCGCCGCGCGATACGCAACGGCGAACTGTATGTCGTTCCCAGGCTAAGCGATATCTACGCAGCCATGCCCAGCATCACCGGCAAACTGGAGCTGGAATACGAAGGCGAGATGCGCGGCGCCGATACGGTCGCGCGGGAAGTCATCCGCGGCGCAATAGCGCGTGTTTTCGATGAATACTTCCAAGGCAAGAACCTCAAGCAGGTTGTGCAGTGGTTCGAACTTGGCGGCGAGATACAGCTTTCCGACACGGCGGCTGCCACCATGGCCCTTGCGGGTCTTCAGAACATACAAGGCCTGCTCGACCAACTCGACGGTCTCGGGCTGGAAGACCAGTCCCATCCGGAGGTGCAAGTTTCGGCGGCGGAGTTTGTGCTGGAAGGTCTCTACGCACACAAGCGTATCGGGCGCAGCGAAGAGCGCGTCTTCAGCGCCGGAGAGAAGCCGGCCAAGCGCAACGATCGCGACTTCAACCGCGAAGATGCGGAGCCAGACGAGTTCGAGACGCGGCGGAGGAATCGCAGGCCCTTCAACTAGGCCGCCATCATGAAACGCGTTCGCTATAGCAAATACATACCCGACCTCGCCTCCGACATGAGCCTGGAGGACCTGATGAACGCGCTCTCCGACTACCTGTTGCAGAGCGGTTTCGAGAACCAGTACTCACAATGGCACCAGGCGGGCGATGACGAGCAGGCACTCGAAGCTTTGCAAGAAGCTATACGCGAAGCGCTGCTCAATGGAGAACTTTTCGACGAGGAGATGCAGCAGCAGCTCGATGAAATGCAGTCCGAAGGCCGCATGGACGAACTCATAGAACACATCATGGATCGCATGGAGCAGGAGGATTACATCTCTGTTTCCGAGCCGCATGATCCGGCCAAAGCATCCACCGTGGAAGGGCAGGTAGGCGAACCGCAGACACAGGCGCGCTTCGAGGTGACCGACAAAGGACTGGATTTCCTCGGCTATCGAACGCTGCGCGACCTGCTGGGCTCATTGGGAAAGTCGAGCTTTGGTCGTCACGACACGCGCGACCAGGCGACGGGCATCGAATCCAGCGGATCGAGCAAGCAATACGAATTTGGCGATACGCTCAACCTGGACATCACGGCAACGTTGTCTTCGGCCATCCAGCGCGAGGGTCTGACCATCCCGCTCAACATCGAGTACAGCGACCTGCAGGTTCACCAGTGCGAGTACCAGTCCTCCTGCGCGACCGTATTGATGCTGGATTGTTCGCACTCCATGATCCTTTACGGAGAGGACCGATTCACTCCGGCGAAGAAAGTCGCGATGGCACTCTCGCAACTGATACGCACTCAGTATCCGGGAGACTCCCTATCGCTGGTGCTCTTCCACGACTCGGCGGAAGAGCTCCCTATATCGCAACTGGCGCGTGTGAAAGTGGGACCGTATTACACGAACACGCGCGAAGGCCTGCGGCTGGCGCAACGCATCCTGCAGCGTCAGCGCAAGGACATGAAACAGATCATCATGATCACCGACGGCAAGCCCTCGGCGTTGACTCTTGAAGACGGACGCATTTACAAGAACGCTTTCGGACTCGATCCCCTCGTGGTAAGCAAGACGCTGGAAGAGGTTTCCAAGTGCAAGCGCGCGGGAGTGATGATCAACACCTTCATGCTCGCAAGCGATTACGGACTCGTTCAGTTTGTGCAGAAGGTCACGGAGATGTGTCGCGGCAAGGCTTACTTCACCACGCCCTACACGCTCGGCCAGTATCTGCTGATGGATTACATGAGCCGGAAGATGAAGACCATCCACTGAGCGAACTTCGTATCAGGAGTGATTCGATCTCAAACAAAAAGAGGAAGCTCAAAGCTTCCTCTTTTTTCAAGCTCTAATGCGTCTACCCTTTTACGGGATTACTGGAGCTTGGATTATCGCCTGCCGGTTTGGGCTGGTCGTTCGCCACAGCTGCTTCTGCCGCCTGGAAACCGATCTTGGAATGAGTACCGTCGCAAAAAGGCTTTTTCACACTGGCGCCACAGCGGCACAGCGAGAAGCCGGTCTTTCCGGTCAGGTCGTACTTGTTTCCATTCGCGTCTACCAGTTCCACCGCGCCTTCAGGCGCTTCAACACGGTACGGACCGTTAGGCCGAATCGTGATTTTTACGTCTGCCATCTAGTTCCTCCTGCTGCTCTACTTCTTGAAGATATCACGCTTTGGCCGACCAACTTCCTGGGTAGCTTCACTTGCGAAAAGCGACATTCACAAGCAGCTTATCGCCCTCTATATCCACTACGTTGCAGAAGGTACGGTTTCCGCGCCGCGTGAAATCCAGGCCCACGCGGACCTCGCCGATGCGCAGATTGCGTATATGCACATAATCCAGCCAATCTGGCAGTTGCGGATTGATCACGTTCAGTTCCTTGCGCTGGGCACTGGGACGTATGCCAAGCACCGAAGTAAGGATGAGGAACATCGCTCCCGACGCCCAGGCCTGCGGCGAGCAGGAAACGGGATAGTGCACAGGCTCGTCGTACTCGCGACGACGAACGCCGCAGAAAAGTTCTGGCAGGCGATAGTCGCGGAACTTGAGTGCCGCCTGAAAAAGCGCGGTCATCAATCGCATAGCCGCTCCGCGATCCTCGTTGAGCGACATGCCGTGGGCAATGAGCGAATTATCATGCGGCCACACAGACCCGCGGTGATAACTGAGCGGGTTGAAGACGCGCTCGTCCTGTGACATCGTTCGCCATCCCCATCCGCTGAACATGTCTTCGCGCATCAGTCGCTGCGCAACCAATCGCGCGCGTTCGCGTCCTATGA
>JBBRZF010000121.1:0-10757 GCA_038236965.1 Terriglobales bacterium
CCGCAGTTCTGCCTGCGGGTCACCAAAGCTGGCAACCGCGCGTGCTCCGCCGTAGTCGGAAAACTGGGCACCCGCACCGGCGAATTTCTCTTGGAGTGGAGTAGAAGACATAGGCGAACACTTGATTATATCGAACCACGCGGACAAATTGTTTTTCCCCCGCGTCGCCGTGTTCTGCGGCGGATTGGTTGTGGCGCGGGTCGCTGGAATCCGGCATTTCTGGTATGTTCGCGAACATGAGTACGAAGAAGATTGCAGTCATCCCCGGCGATGGGATCGGCAAAGAAGTGATTCCTGCCGCTCTGAACGTGATTCGCGCTACCGGCGCCCCGGTGGAATTCACGGAATTCGATTTTGGCGCGGACCGCTACCTGCGCGACGGATACAGCATCAGCGACGCCGATTTCGCCACGCTGGGAAGCGACTTCGACGCCATCTTCGTTGGCGCCATGGGCGATCCCCGCGTCAAGTCGAACATCCACGCAAAAGAAATCCTGCTGGGATTGCGCTTCAAGATGGACCTCTATGCCAACGTCCGTCCCGTGAAACTGCTGGACGAATCGCTTTGCCCGCTCAAGGACCGCTCCGTCGACGACGTGAACTTCACCGTCATCCGCGAGAACACCGAGGGCACGTACATGGATATGGGCGGCTTCTTCAAGAAGGGCACGCCCGACGAAGTCGCCACGCAAGAAGACATCAATACCCGCAAGGGCGTCGAACGCGTCATCCGATACGCCTTCGAATACGCGCGTGCCAATGGCCGAGAGGAAGTATTGATGAGCGACAAGTCAAACGTGATGAGCTACGCCGGAAACCTCTGGCAGCGCGTCTTTAAAGAAGTCGCGCAAGAGTACGCGGACATCGAGCCGCAACATATGTACGTCGATGCCCTCTGTCTGCAGATGGTGCGCGATCCCAAATCGCTGGAAGTCATCGTGACGGGCAACATGTTTGGCGACATCGTGACCGACCTCGCCGCAGCCTTGCAGGGCGGACTCGGGATGGCAGCCAGCGGAAACATTCATCCCGGAAAGACCTCGATGTTCGAACCCGTCCACGGTTCCGCGCCTCCCTTGGCAGGGAAGAATGTCGCCAATCCCATGGGCTCCATCCTTACGGCGGCCATGATGCTGAACCACCTCGGCTTCACCAAGGAAGCTTCGCGGATCGATGCCGCCGTGGTTCATGCTGTTCGCGCTAAGAAGGTGACCAGCGACGTCGGCGGTTCGTTGGGCACGCGCGAATGCGCGGAGTGGATAGCAGAGCACCTTTAAGAGCAGTCCTGCACGGATAGCGAACGAAATTCAGAGATAAGGACTCGGGTGCATGGGAATTCAAAAACGGACGACCCTGTTGTGGATGGCAATCCTTGCGCTGGCACTGTTGTGTGCAGGCGCCGCACCGGCGCAGGAAACTTCGTCGCAACAGCAGGCACCTTCCGCACAGAGCGCGCAATCAAGTCAGCAGGCCACTCCTCCGGTTGAGAAGAAGCCCAATGCCGGGGCTCCGCCGCAGAAGTCCGAGGAAGAAGGCGTCGCGCAGGTCACGGTCGAAAAACGTATCTCGCCCAAGGAAGCGGCCGAACTGCTCGCCTCCGTCGACCAGATATTGAAGTGGGTCAGCGAAGACACCGGGTTGCCTATCAAGCACGAGGTCAAGCGTCAGTTGGCCACGCGAGACAAGGTGATGAAGTTCCTTGAAGATCGCATGAAGGAAGACAAGGACACCGAACGCCTTGAGCGTTCTTCAGTATCACTCAAGAAGTTCGGATTGCTTCCGCGCGACTTCAACCTTCGTCCCTTCCTGCTGGAACTGTTGCGTGAGCAGATCGCCGGATTCTACGATCCGCGAACCAAGATGGTGTATCTCCTCGACTGGGTAGATGCCGAGGTGCAAAAGCCAGTACTCGCTCACGAACTGACTCATGCCTTGCAGGACCAGAGCATCGGAATGGAGAAGTGGGCGGACGTCGGCAAAGATACGAAGAACGAGACAGAGATGGCCGAGCGCGACGAACAGCGTTCCGCGCGTCAGGCAGTTCTGGAGGGTCAGGCGATGGTCGTATTGCTTGATTATTCGCTGCTGCCGCTGGGCAAGTCCGTAGCCGATTCGCCACAATTGGTGGACGCCATGAAAGCCAGTATGACCGGCGACGCCAGCTCGCCCATGTTCGCCAAGTCTCCCATCTTCCTGCGTGAGGCGCTGGTATTTCCTTACACATTTGGACTCGACCTGGTTCGCGAGGTCTTCCGCATCAAGGGTCGCAAGGCAGCCTATCTCGGCTTGCTCGACGTGCCTCCTACGGATACGCGCCAGGTAATGGAACCTACGGAATATCTAGCCGGACACCGGGTTGCGCAGCCCGCCATTCCCGACGTAAAGAAGCTTTTGGGAAAAGATTTCGAGGTCTACGACAGCGGCGGCATCGGGCAGTTCGACGTCTACGTCATGCTGAAGCAGTGGATCAGCCAGTTCGCGGCTGACCAGAGAAGTTCGTCCTGGCGCGGCGGCTACTACATCACCGTGCAGGACAAGAAAGACAGGAACGCCCCTGTGGCAATGATGTACAGCTCGAAATGGAAGAGCGGAGGCGAAGCTTCCAAGTTCGCCAAACAATATGCCCAAGGCCTGGCGAAGCGATACAAGTTACTCTCGGTTGTCAGGGAATTGGGCGAGACCGGCGGCCAGTGGCAGACCGAAGAGGGAGCCGTCGAATTGGAACTTCGTGGCGATTCGATGGTCGTCACGGAAAGCTTCGACCCAGCCACCGGAGCGCTTATGCGCGAAGCTGCATGGAAGGCAAGCACTCCGCGCGTCGCAGCAGATGTTCATTAGGCGGCGGCTGTTCTTGTTATAATCTTCGGTTCACACACAATGTTTTTGGCAATCAGGGGAGCTGCGGTGGCACAGGCAGAGATCGGAATTCTTGGCGGTAGTGGCCTTTATTCGATGAAGGGACTTACCGACGTTCATGAAGTATCGCTCGACACGCCTTTTGGCGCTCCCAGCGACAGTTACGTCGTTGGAAAGTTGGCTGGCCGAAGCGTCGCCTTCCTCGCGCGTCACGGTCGCGGACACAAGATCATGCCCTCGGAACTCAACTTCCGCGCCAACATTCACGGATTCAAGCAGCTAGGCGTCACGCGCATCTTGAGCGTCTCGGCCGTTGGCTCGCTGAAGGAAGAACACAAGCCGCTGGAGTTCGTTATCCCGGATCAGTTTGTTGACCGCACCACGAAACGCGTCTCCACTTTCTTCGGCGAAGGCATCGTCGGCCACGTAGGCTTCGGCGATCCCATCTGCATGGACGTCGCTCGCGTCGCCCACGCTGCCTGCAACAAGGCTGGCGTCGTCGCCAAACTCGGCGGAACCTACCTCAACATGGAAGGCCCTCAGTTCTCTACGAAGGCCGAGAGCAATCTCTACCGCTCCTGGGGAATGGACGTCATCGGCATGACCAACCTGCAAGAGGCAAAGTTGGCCCGCGAGGCGGAGATTTGCTACGCCACCATCGCCATGGTGACCGACTACGATTGCTGGCATCCTTCACACGACGACGTTACCGTTGACCAGATCATCGCTGTGCTGATAAAGAACGCGGAAAACGCGGCAACCGCCGTTCGCGAGGCCGTTGCGGCAATGCCCGCCGAACGCACCTGCAAATGCGGTTCTGCCCTCGCGACCGCCATCATCACGCACAAAGATGCTGTCCCGCCGGAAACGCGTAAAAAGCTCCACCTCATCATTGGAAAGTATTTCGACGAAAAGAAAGCCGGGGCATAATCGATGTCGATCCTGGTAGTGGGCTCCGTTGCATTCGACACTCTTAAGACTCCGTTTGGTGAGCGCACCAAGATCATCGGAGGCTCTGCAACCTACTTCTCCCTGGCGGCCAGCTTCTTCACGGACGTTCGCGTAGTCGGCGTGGTAGGCGAGGATTTCACCACTGAGCACGAGCAGGTGATGACTGCCCGCGGCGTCGATACTCGCGGTATCGAGCACGCCCCTGGCAGGACCTTTCACTGGGGCGGCGAATATGGCGAGAACCTGAACGAGGCGAAGACGAAGTTCACCGACCTCAACGTCTTCGAAAATTTCAAGCCGCAGATCCCGAAGGAATATCTCGACTCGAAATTCCTCTTCCTCGCCAACATCGATCCCGCGCTGCAATCCATGGTTCGCGACATGGTTCCCGCAGCCACATTGGTTGGCGGCGACACCATGAATCTCTGGATCAACATCAAGCGCGATGACCTGATGCAAACTCTGAAGAAGGTCGACATTCTACTCATCAACGATGGCGAAGCGAAGATGTTGGCCGGCGACAGCAGCCTTCCTCGCGCGGCCCGCAAGGTGCTGGAATTCGGTCCGCGCGCGCTGGTCATCAAGCACGGCGAATATGGCGCGACCATCTTCTTTCGCAATGATTCGTTCGGACTCGGAGTGCATCATCCCTTCCGCGCTCCTGCGTTGCCAATGGATGAAGTGCATGATCCCACAGGCGCTGGCGATTCCTTCGCCGGCGGTTTCATGGGCTATCTCGCCTCGCAGCCGGAACTGACGCGCGATGTCTTGAAGCGGGCCATGTTCTACGGCAGTGTCATGGGCTCTTTCGCCGTCGAACGCTTTGGGCCGGAACGCCTCCAGACGCTTACGCGTGAAGAGATCGAACAGCGCTTCCAGTTGTTCCGCGACCTCACACATCTCGACTAACGTAATTCGAAGGAATCAAATGGAGCACGACAACCGGCGCGAATGGCATAGGGTTGTCGTGCTTGCTTCGTTGGTCTCCATTCTGGCGTTCTGCTGGTATTACTCGCACGGCGAAATCCTTCTCTACGGCGACGCGGTAGCTCACATCAACATCGCCCGACGGGTCTTCGACTCGCGTTCGCCCGGTCCTTTGCAGTTGGGCACCGTCTGGCTCCCGTTTCCGCACGTGGTCATGATTCCGTTCCTCGTGAACGACTGGATGTGGCGCACCGGGATCGGCGGCGCCATTCCTTCGATGCTTGCCTACGTCCTCGGAGTGCTCGGCGTCTTCCGTCTCGTGCGCGGACGCCAGCCTGCCTACGTAGCCTGGGCCGCTGCTGCCATCTACGGACTCAATCCCAACCTGCTCTACATGCAGACGACGGCCATGAACGAGCCGCTCATGATGTGCGAACTCGTCTGGGCGCTCGTCTATCTCGACGAATTGCAGCGCGCGCTCGCCGAAGATGGCACCTTGCCGCTCGCCCCGCATCAGGCGGTCGAGCGCTGTGCGATGGTTCTCGCTGCGGCAATCCTTACCCGCTATGACGGATGGATACTCGCCGCCGCTTGCGGAATCGCGCTCGCATGGATGCTCTGGCGCGCTCGCGATTCCCATGCCGTGCGCGCGAATCTTCCGCGCATCCGTCGCTCGACCATGGAGTTCTTCGCCCTCTGCGCTTTGGTTCCCGTCCTCTGGCTCGCGCAGAATTACGCGATCACCGCGAACCCGTTGGACTTCATAAACGGTCCTTACTCGGCGAAGGCGATCGAGGCGCGAACATCGAGCGCGGGGATGGTCGGTCACCCGGGGCAGCGCGATCCTTTGACGGCGATGTTCTTCTACTTCAAGTCTGCCAAACTGAATTTGGCGCCGGATGGCGGCAGCGTACTATTCGTCTCCTTGCTGTTGCTGGGCGCCGCCTACGCACTGCGCCGAAGCGGAATGCGGTTGTGGCTGCTGCTCCTTTTGCCGCTGCCGTTCTATGTCTATTCCGTCGGATGGGGCAGCATTCCCATCTTCATGCCCGTTTGGTGGCCTCATTCTTATTACAACGTGCGCTACGGATTGGAGATGCTTCCAGCCTTCGCCGTGCTCGGAGCGCTCGCGATCGGCGCCTTTGCGAATCTGCGCTTGCAGCGCCCGAAATTGTTCGCCGCGGTTATCACGTCGTTGCTGCTTGCCGGATGCTATCTTCCCGTCCAGCGCGAGACCCCTATCTGCCTGCGCGAAGCCCAAGTTAATTCCCGCAGCCGAATCGCACTCGAAGACAAACTGGCTGCTATCCTTCGAGATCTTCGCGGAGAAGATGGAACCGTCCTGATGTATACCGGCGAATACGTAGGTGCTCTGCAGAAGGCGGGAATTCCTTTGCGCCACACCATCAACGAAACCGTTCACCCAGACTGGGATGAAGCGCTCACCCATCCCGCACGATCTGCCCAAGTCGTTGTTGCCATCAAGGGGGACGGTGTTTGGTATGCCTCCCGCCTTTTTCCACAGGACTTGCATAAATATTCAGAATTCGAAGTGGAAGGGAAGCCTCCGGTGGTCGTGTACGTGAGTCACATCGAGTTGCAGAAGTAAGCGCGTGAAGCCGGGCGAAATAGCGCGTAGCAGATGATAGAATCGCGCGCAAACGCATTCACAACGTTGTCAGCGAGGGGAACAGATGAATAGCGTGTTGCACGTCTTCGATCCGCGGTTCTATCCGGATCTGGCGGCGTTCACTTCGGAAACGATGGTGCGCCTCATCGTCGCCGCCTTCCTTGGTGGCATGATCGGCCTCGAACGCGAAGTGGCGCACAAGTCGGCAGGACTACGCACCAACATGTTCATCTGCTTCGGCTCCGCCATGTTCACCGTTTTGTCAGACCGCCTGGCAGCCGGCTTTGGCGGAGACCACACGCGCATCGCGGCGCAGATCATCCCCGGAATCGGCTTCATCGGCGCGGGTTCCATCCTCCACTCCAAAGGCGGCGTAAGCGGATTGACCACGGCCGCAACACTCTTCGTCGTCGCATCCATCGGAATGGCTGCTGGCGGAGGACTCATGCTCCCGGCATTATTCGCCACCTTGTTGCTTTTGGTCGCGCTGCGCGCCCTCGGAATTATGGAAACACGTTTCAACCTCAAGCCCGTTCGGATGACCTACGAGTTGCGCGGCGATAGCACTGAGATGCTGGTCGGTACGATGAACGCCACGCTGGAAGATATGAACAAGGGACTGAGCGCCGTGCAGGTGGGCCGTTTCGGCGACCTCGCGCGAGTCACCATCACCGTCAGCGGATATCCCAACGAGCATACGCGGTTAATGCGCAACCTGCGTAGCGCCGAAGGCGTTACCTATTTCGAGTGTCTCACCTGTAACAACACTGAAAGCGAGTGACCCTGCATTGAAGAGTTTGCAAACCGTCCCATTTGTAAAAGCGAGCGCGTGCGGAAACGACTTCCTTATCGTGGAAGGCCGTTTCGCCGGCGAGAACGCTGAAGAATTGACGCGCCGCATGTGCGACCGCAACAACGGCGTTGGCGCAGATGGAGTGGAATGGCTTTACCCGGGCGAAGCCGATTTCGACGCGCGTATACGGCTCATCAATGCCGACGGCTCCCACGCTGAGATCAGTGGCAACGGAACCCGCTGCGTCGCCGCATGGCTCGTCATCGAGCGCGGACTCGATAACGCGCGCATCGCCACCGACGCGGGCATCAAGACCACCGAACTCATTCGTCGCGAAGGCAGCATCTGCGAGTTCAAGACCGCCATGGGCAAGCCCGAAGTCGGCGGCGAACTCACCGTGAAACTCGCGGACGAGACCGTGAGCGGTATCGAAGTCTCGATGGGGAACCCGCACTTCGTTCGCTTCGTCGAAGATTTCGACCGCGGCTGGCAGGTGCAGGCGGCAGACATTCAGGCCAGCGGACAATTTCCGCACGGCGTGAACGTGGAACTGGTCCGCGTCCTCGATACGCATCAGATGGAGTTGCGCATCTTCGAGCGCGGCGCAGGAGAGACAAGGTCCTCCGGTACCGGCACCTCGGCCGCTGCCGCAGCGGCAATCGCCACCAAACGCGCGCAGTCTCCGCTACAGGTTCGCGCCCCCGGAGGCACGCAGGTTGTGCGGTGGGAAGACGAACTCTATCTCTACGGTCCCGCGCAAATCGTCTGCCGCGGAGAGTTTTTCATTTAGGATTGCAAACATGAAGCCCACGAACACAAAGCGAAGTGCAACGCGGAAGATGGTGAAACCGCTCGCCCTTCGTCGCGGAGACGTGGTCGGTATCATCGCCCCCGCCAGTCCCATGGATACCGCAGCCTTCAAACTCGGCTGCGCGCGCCTGCAATCGCTCGGCTACAAACCTTTCTTCTTCGACACCATTTTCGATCACGACCTCTACTTCGCCGGCACCGCCGAGCAGCGCGCACGCGACCTGGAAGCGATGTTCGAACGCGAAGAAGTGAAAGCCGTATTCTGCGCCCGTGGCGGATACGGCGCAAACTATCTGCTGCCGCTACTCGACATCGAAAAGATTCGCGCACACGCGAAACCGTTCATCGGTTACAGCGATGTGACAAGTCTGCAAACCTGGTTCGCGGACAACGGCATCGTGACCTTCCACGGTCCCATGGTCGCGCCAGACTTCTCGCGCAATGACGGTGTTGACGAAAAATCCCTGCGTACCGTTCTCAGTGGCCAACCGCTCACGATGAGGCTCGGTAAAGCCGCCGGAGTACATGGAATCGTCATTGGCGAAGCCGAAGGCGTTCTCTACGGCGGATGCCTCTCCATGCTCGTCGCCTCCTTGGGCACACCTTACGAGATTCAGACGGACGGAAAAATCCTGTTCATCGAAGATTTAGCGACCAAGCCGTACCAGATTGATCGCATGCTCATGCAGCTAAAACTCGCAGGCAAGTTGCGCAAGGTGCGCGGCATCATCTTCGGAGAAATGTGGGATTGCCATCAGCCCGGCGGGCAGAAGTTCACGCTGCCACAGATTATCGAGCGCATCGTTGGCGCATTAGGCGTGCCGGTAGCCTACGGGTTGCGCAGCGGACACGTCTCGCGCGATAACATAACCCTGCCCATCGGTGTGCGCGCTCGCCTGACGGTAACCAAGAAAGTTGTTACGCTACAAGTGGACGCGGCCACGGTCGCGCAGCGCTAACCAGTTCACTCCCAGGAGTTCGGGCCCAAACCATGAAAGCTAAGCACATACATTTGATCGGCGTTTGCGGCACCGCAATGGCTTCCTTGGCAGGCATGTTGAAGGTTCGTGGATTCCACGTCACCGGGTCAGACGCTGCCGCCTATCCGCCTATGTCAGACTTCCTTGCCTCCATCGATATCCCCTTGTCTCAGCCCTATGCGGAGATAAATCTCCAGCCCCATCCAGACCTCGTCATCGTCGGCAATGCCATCTCGCGCGGCAATCCGGAATTGGAGTATGTGCTCGACAAGCGCATCCCGTTCCAGTCAATGGCGCATCTGCTGCACGATGAATTTCTGCGTGGTCGTGAATCGCTGGTAGTCGCCGGAACCCATGGCAAGACCACAACCACGTCTATGCTGGCATGGATATTCGCCTCGGCAGGTAGAGATCCGTCGTTCCTCATCGGCGGCATCGCCGAAAATTTCGGCGGCAGCTTCGCCGTCACCGAAGGACGCGAATTCATTCTCGAAGGCGACGAATACGATACCGCATTTTTCGACAAGGGCCCGAAATTCCTCCACTACTTTCCCGACGCCGTCATCCTTACGTCGGTGGAGTTCGATCACGCCGACATCTATCGAGATCTCGACGAAGTAAAGACGGCTTTCAAGCGCCTTGTCAATCTTGTTCCGCGACGCGGTCGGGTCATCGCCTGGGACGCCAGCGGAAACGTGAGCGAATGTGTTTCGCGCGCTCTCTGCCCGGTTGAGCGATATGGCTTCGAGAAGAGTTCTCACTGGCGAATCGAAGAAGCCGACTTCCATCCCAAGGTAACCAGGTGGGAAGTGCTGCGCGACCAGAAGCCATGGGGCAAATTCCAGTTTTCCCTCGCCGGCGAATACAACGTCCTGAACGCGACGGCGGCAGCAGCGATGGCCGCCAATTACGGTATACCCGTTGAAGAGATTGCCAAGGCACTCGCCTCTTTCCGCAGCGTGAAACGCAGGCTCGAAGTCATCGCGGAAGTAGGCGGCATCACCGTCGTAGACGATTTCGCCCACCACCCAACCGCCATCAAGGAAACACTGCGGGCCTTGCGAACGCGTTTTCACCTGCGCAAGCTCTGGGTCATCCTCGAGCCTCGCTCCAATACGCTTCGCCGCAACGTATTCCAAAAGCCCCTGGCCCAGAGCCTGGCACTCGCAGACCGCGTCATCGTGGCCAGCATCTTCAAATCGGAAGCTATTCCCGAAGCAGAGCGCCTAGACCTTGATGAGGTCGTTCGCGAAGTGATTGCCGCCGGAGTTCCCGCGCAACAGTTCGCGGGAGCCGACGAGATCATCGCTAGCACATCAGCAGAAATGAAGTCCGGCGACGTCATCGCCATTCTTTCCAATGGCGGCTTCGGGGGCATCTATGAAAAGCTTCCGGCACGACTGAAATCTTTGCATGAGGCGTCCCATTGAAAGTTCCGCTGGAACTGCGGTCCCTGAACTTTGCTCTACTGCTTCCTTTCCTATGCTGTGCGTCGATGCTTGCGCAGACACCCGCACCGGAACTCACCTGCCACACGCAGACCACCGAGTATGAAGTCTCGTTGCGCGACCGCGCCGAACACTTGCTGCACGTGCGCGTCGGTGTGCAGGCGGGCATTTCCGGTTCGCGCGAATTGCAACTCCCGGTCTGGAATGCGCTCTACCAGGTTCGCGACTTCGCGCAGTACGTTCGCGAGGTGACGGCGACCAACGAATTTCGTCAGCCCTTGCGTGTCATCAAGCGCGATAAAACCACATGGTCCATTGCAACTCGACCTCACGGCGAATGTGTCTTCGCCGAGTATGCGATC
>JBBRZF010000122.1:0-10695 GCA_038236965.1 Terriglobales bacterium
AGTCGTTATCTGCTCCGTCGTGCCCAGTTCCAACAGCTTGCCGTTGTGCATCACAGCGATGCGCGTCGCCAGGTAGCGCACCACTGGCATCGAGTGCGAGATGAATAAGTAGGTCAATCCAAAATTACGCTGCAAATCCGCAAGCAGGTTCACGATCTGCGCACCCACGCTTACGTCCAGCGCGGAAACAGGTTCGTCGGCCACAATAAATCGCGGACGCAGCGCCAGTGCCCGTGCGATCCCGATGCGTTGCCGCTGGCCTCCGCTGAATTCGTGCGGATAGCGCTGCAGCGCCGACCGGTCCAGCCCCACTGCTCGCATCAGTTCCTCAGCGCGGCGACGGCGCTCGTCGGCAGAAACGTTTTCGTGGATCAGCATCGGTTCCGTAACCACTTCTTCTACTTTGAAACGGGGGTCCAGCGAGCCGAACGGGTCTTGAAAGATGATCTGCATATCGCGCCGTGCCTGGCGCATCTCGCGCGACGAAAGCGAGGTCAAGTCGCGCCCGTCACAAAGCACCGCCCCCGACGTAGGCTCTATCAGGCGCAGGATCAATCGTCCCAGTGTGCTCTTTCCGGAACCGGATTCGCCCACCAGTCCCAGAGTCTCACCCGCCGCGATGTCGAGCGAGATGTCATCCACGGCACGCACCACTCCGCCCGCCAATCCGCCAAAGACGGATTCGTTCAGGGGAAACGTTTTCACCAGATGCGAAACGGAAATCAAAGCCACGAAAGCATCCTAACAAACCTGCTCAACAAACCTATTCAACAAACCCATTCAACAAACCTATTCAACAAACCCAAGCCTACTCACCACCCAAACGTCATCTCGACCGAAGCGAAGCGAAGTGGAGAGACCCTTTGTTTCGCCCTTTGTTCCTGACCTTCCTACGCGCCGCTCATGCTCTTGCTGTTGCCGTTGCCTTTGACCTTCCCTCCGCGCACTCTGCGTTAAAGCTTTTGACTTTGCTTTTAGCTCTGCCCGCGTGTTTTACTCGGCGCGATGGACGCCATCCTCTCCGAGTTCGATATCACCGCCGATGATTTCCGCGAGGCGCAGAATGAGCACCTCTATTACGGCAGCACCCAGGCTACGCGTGTGCGATGGTTCAGCATCGCCGGAATCGGATTCATCCTTTTGGGCTCGGGACTGATCTTTACCGGCAAGCCTTTGGGCGGCGCGCTGGTCATGCTCGGAATGATGTTCCTCATCCTGCAACGCCTGCGCATCGCCAGTTCCGTAAAGGCCTTCGCGCGCGAGGAACAGAAGTATCGCGGTATCAAGACCGAGATCAGCGAAGCCGGTGTGCGCGTCGTGACCTCCGTCGGTGCGCGCATGTGGAAGTGGAGCGAGGTATTCCAGGTACTGGAGAGTCCGAAACTTTTCCTGCTTTATCTCGACCAGAAATCATTTTCCGCACTGCCCAAGCGCGCCATGTCACCCCAGCAGATCGAACAAGCGCGCTTGTGGATGAAGAAAAATGTTTCCCGCTTCATCGACCGCGACGCAGCAGATCTTAACTCCGGTGACGTAAAGTAACTCGCCTACTCGCGCAAAACCTGGTGCAGGAAGGCCCAAGGCGCGGATTCACCTTTCAGAAATTTTCGCGGATCTCTGGAATGGTCTCGCCTATGCTGCCGGCTTAAGTTCTGTTGTTTCGGGGATAAGCGTTGATGCGGGCGTCGCGTCTCGACCTTCGCGGAATTTGCGCAGAAACAGAATGAGCGCAAGCAGCGCGAGTGCGATGCGCCAGTCTGGGATGGCCGCCGTTATCAGAGAAGCACGGGCAGCGCGCGCGGAAGCCACCGGGCTGAATTTCTCAAGCACAGGGTTCGGGGATGATTCCGGCGTCTTCGCCGCCTCCGGCCCTTCCCATCCGGCTCGGGCAGGAGCGAACTGAGGATTTTGGTCCGGCACCTGTTCCAGAAGTTTGCGGAGATCCGGACGGATCGGCGTAGCTTCGGCACTCATTCCGCCAATCAACGCGAGGACGCCAGCCATCAGCGCCATCACAAGAGCTATCTTCCGCAGATTCCGTTTCCCGGTCACCCCAACTAGGATGCAAAGCAGGGCCGCAAGTTTACCTGCAGTAACGCTGAATCTCCGGCGGAGGCGAAGTTGGCACAACGCTGAACTCTCCATCCCATCCTGTGCAGCGTTTTGCATTCGCGTCGCGACGAACCGTCTCTGCCATATCGCGAGCTTTCGTCTTAAGTTCCTCGACCACAGTCGCCGGCAGCTCGCCTTTCAACGCGCGCAAATCGTTCTCCACCGAACGATTTCCCGCCCTGTAACTTAGGAGCAGCCAGACGTACGCCTTCTTCTTGTCCAGTGCGGTGCCGTGTCCCGAATACAGGTATTCCCCATATTTTTGCTGAGCCTGTGGCAATCCTTGTTCAGCCGCTTTCCGATACCACTCAGAAGCCACGGCGTAGTCACGGTCTTCCACTGCGAATCCCGTCAGATACTCGGCAAAAGGATCGCCAGCCTCCGCCGGAGCTCGCAGCGCCTCGATTGCTTTCCGAAAATCCCTCGGCATTCCGTTGCCCGTAAGGTACAGCCGCCCCAGTGCCCAGCCCGCCAGCCGGTCGCCGCCGTCGGCAGCTTTCCTGTACCAATGCTCGGCTTCAGAAGGATTCGCCGCAATCCGAAGCCCGTATTCGTTCATGTACCCAAACAGGAATTGCGCCTCCGTATGGCCCCGCTCCGCCGCCGTTCTCAGGAACCCCGCAGCATCCACGCCGCTCTCAGACGACACTCCCGTTAGCGCGATTAGCCCGTGTTTGTAGAATTCGTCAGGAGTCATTGTTGCCGGCTGCAGAATCTGCTGCGCTGACGCACACGCCACTAATAGGAAGATTGCAGGAAGCGAACGTAAGAGTAGTTTGTACACGGCCCGGATTGTAACTGGAGACTTTGCCTCGGGCTATATTTTTTCGGCTAGACCCTTTAGAGGTAAGTACCTTGGCAACTTACACTTATTTACAGTGTTTTATCGCGCGTACAGGGCTGCTGGTGGTGGTAGAATTTCCACAGATACCCTTGCGAGAGATGACCCTTTGATCGAGCTTGCGCCGTCCATTTTATCGGCCGATTTTGCGCATTTGGCGGACCAGGTCACCCAGGCCGTTGAAGGTGGCGCTACGGTGCTGCACGTGGATGTGATGGACGGACACTTCGTTCCCAACATCACCATCGGCCCGCCCGTCGTTGCCTCCTTGCGAAAAGTGACGGCAGCGCCGCTGGACGTCCACCTGATGATCGAGAATGCCGACCTGTTTATCCCGGCCTTTGTGGATGCGGGCGCGGATTGGATCTCGGTACATCAGGAAGCATGCGTCCACCTGCATCGCACGCTGCAGTTGATCAGGTCACGGGGAGCCATGGCCGGCGTGGTGTTGAGTCCGGCGACTCCGGTGCATGTTTTGAGCGACGTTCTCGACATGGTGGATTACGTGTTGGTGATGTCGGTAAATCCCGGCTTCGGCGGACAGCAGTTCATCCCCCGATCGCTGGAAAAGATTCGCAAGCTGGTAGTCATGCGTAGCGCAGGCAAGTATGACTTCCGTATCGAAGTAGATGGTGGTATCACGGAGCAGACCATCGGCGATGCCGTTCGGGCTGGCGCCGAGATCCTGGTCGCAGGCAATGCCGTGTTCGGCAAAGGCGATGCGCGCCATAATGTGCAACATCTTCTGAGGATGGCTCAGGAGGCCACGCTGCTGCAGGCTTAAACGCGGCGGCAAGTGGTAATTCGATCTTGTTTTCCCCAAGGTGGTAGGGAATGATTCGTAAGGTTTCTATCGTTGTTCTGCTGGGAATGCTGTTGCTTGTCGGCGGCGCCTGCGGCAAGAACAAAAAAGTAACGAATCCGCTTGCCGATGTCGGCTCCAAGCAGCCTGACAAAGTGCTGTTTGATCGCGCTCTCGATGCCATGTCGCATCGCAAGTACGACGTAGCGCGTCTCAGCCTGCAGACGCTCATTAACACTTATCCAGAATCCGAATACGTTGCTCGCGCCAAATTAGGCATCGCCGATGCCTGGTACGCCGAGGGCGGCTCCGCCGCATTGGCACAGGCCGAAAATGAATACAAGGATTTCCAGACCTTCTTCCCCAACATGCCGGAAGCCGCCGAAGCGCAACTCAAGGTCGCCGACATCCACTATCGGCAGATGGAGAAGGCGGACCGCGATTACACGCACGCCAAGCGCGCCGAAGACGAATATCGGCAACTGCTGCTGCAATTTCCCGACAGCAAGTTGGCTGACAATGCGCGGAAAAAACTTCTGGAAGTTCAGGAAGTCCTCGCCGACCGCGAATACCGCATCGGTCGTTATTACTACATCAAGGAATCGTGGAATGCTTCCATCGCTCGTCTCAAGACGCTCACCGACGCCTATCCGCTCTACAGCCAGGTGGACGAAGCTTTGTTCCTGCTCGGCGACGCCAACGAACACGAAGTGGTGCTGCTTAGGAATTGGAAGGGCGCTGACGAAGCGGTCAAGAACAAGATGATCCGCTCCTACGAAGACAAGGCCGCCGAAGCGTACTCGAAGATCCTCACCCGCTATCCCGTCATGGGGCGCGCCGAGGACGCGAAAAAACGCATGGAAGCCTTGGATCGTCCGGTGCCAAAGCCCACCGACGAAGCCCTCGCCCAGAACAAGAAGGAAATGGAAGGCCGCGTCGAAACTGGAAAGATGGGCAAGATAATGAACAACCTTCATCGCCATCCTGACGTGAGAATGGCGGCGAAGGTAGGCGAGCCGACGTTGGTGGAACCCAAGCAGACAGACGCTCCCGCCATGATCCGCGCCTTTAATGACGCAGCCAAGGCTGCTACCGACGCCTCCAAGGCCGGCAGCGTAAGCGTGGAAAAGGTGGACGGAAACAAGGTGCCGGAAAGCCAGGCCACTCCCCGTTCCGATTCCACCGAGGCGCCCGCTCCAGCGCCTCCGCAGGTGAATGAAGCCTCCAGGTCGAACACGGCTTCAACCGACGCCAAGGCGGTTTCCGATACCAAGAAGTCCGACGAAAAAGACAAGAATGAGAGTTCGTCGAAGGAAAAGAAGAAGAAGGGCCTGCGAAAACTGATCCCGTTCTAGGCAGGACACCCGGTATCCAGTACCCCACCGGACATGTACGGTGGGGTACTTCTTTTGCTACTGCCTGTACGGTATGGTTAAGAATGCCGGAATCAGCTCCCCCCGCCATTCCTGCAAGGTTGCAAAGCTGGGTGATCCGCATCTTTCAGGCGTTGTACGCATTGACGTAAGTCTCTGAAAGAAGTAACTTCTCAGTCACATTACCCGCCTTAATAAGGACGTCCACGTGGCGCTAAAGATACTGCTCGCAGATGACAGCATGACAGCCCAGAACATGGGGAAGAAAATCCTTGTGGATGCTGGCTATGAAGTGATCCCCGTTAGCAACGGTGCGGCTGCTATCAAGAAGATCGCCGAACTGAAGCCCGACCTCGTCGTCCTCGACATTTACATGCCCGGATACTCCGGCCTGGAAGTTTGCGAGCGGGTGAAGAATGCCCCCGAAACCGCGAGAATGCCGGTGCTGCTCACCGTCGGAAAAATGGAGCCTTATCGCCCCGAAGACGGCGCCAAGGTTCGCGCCGATGGCGTGATCATCAAGCCCTTCGAAGCCTCCGACCTGATTGCGGCGGTTGGCAAATTGGCCGAGTTGGTGGCGCCTTGGAAGATGAGTGCCTCGGCGATGTATGAAAAAACAATCGTCATGAAGGCCGAGGATTTCAAAGACCTCAGCTATCAGCAATGGAAGTCCGAAGCCGCCGCCGAAACCGAATCTCCAGAGGCCACCGCCGCCACCGCCCAGATGATGTCCGGGCCGGCGATGATGGACGAGCTCGATGCCCAGGCACCACCGGCAGCGATGGCTGCTGCTGCGGCTTCAGTGTTTCAAGACACCATGCCGATAAGTTTCAATGCGACTCCGCCAGCGGCTCCAGCCTTCGAGATGCCAGAGGCTCCTGCATTTGAAACGGCAGAAGCTCCTGCTTTTGAAACACCAGAAGCTCCCGCATTTGAAATGTCCGTGCCGGCGGCTCCGGTATACGGAATCGACGATACGCAACCGATCCCGGTTCTGAACGAAGAGCCGCCAGCGATGGAAGCCCTCGAGTTCTCCACGATGCAAGCCCCGATGCAGGAGATTTCGCTGAATACGCCAGAGGCTCCCGCGTTCTCCATCGAAGCGGAACCAGTCGATCAAACTCCCGCCTTCTCCGCGGAACCGGAACCGGCTTCCGATGAGCCCGCTTTCTCCCCGGCCCCCGAGCCCCAGACGGAAGCTCCGGCATTCGACCTCAGCATCAGCGAGACCGGTAGCTCCTTCGAGTTGGAAACAAGTTTCTCCGCCGAAGCAGTTCCCAGTCTCTTGGAAATTGCTCCCATCGATGGATTGGAATTCACCTCCGCTCCGCAAGTGGGCGAAGTGGAAGTGGCGCAGGAGAGCGCGCTCGAAGTCACAATGCCGGATGAGCCCGTCATCAGCGTTGTGGCAGACCCTGCGCTCGCAACCAGCCCCGAAGATTTCGCGGAATTCGCGACCCGGGTCGGTGAAGCGAATCCGGAGCCCATCACCGTCGGCATCGTAGGCACCGTCGTGCCCGAGCTACTGCTTGAAGAACAACCCGCCGGGGCAATGCAACCGCTGGAATCGGAATCTGATCATCCGGAAGTTCTGGAAGCAGAAATTCTCGACGACACCGTTCTCGAAGAGGAGCCGGTTGCAACGCAGTCGATGCAGGCGGCAGAGGAACCTCTCGCCACCGAAGAAGCGCTGGTTCTGGAAGAACCTGCTGCCGATGAATTCGCTGCCGAAGCACCAGCCGTCGATGAATTCGCTCCCGAAGAGCCCGCCGTCGAAGCACCCGCTGCCGAAGCACCAGTGCCGGAACTCGACCTGCTCTCCGAACTTGGGGACGCCCCGGTGATGGACGCTCCGGTCGTAGACGAACAAGAAGCCCCCGCCGTTCCTGAGCAGAAAGCGTGGAGCGCCGAAGAGACCATGGTGCTTCCCGCCGAATCAATGGCCCTGCTCGAGCAGGAGATGCAGAAATCGTTCGCACAGGTCGCTACCTTGCCACCGGCGGAGGAAGCCCCTGCGGAAGAAGAGATTCTTGCGCCCAGCGTCGAACAGCAGATTGGGAAAGATGCTCCCGAACTCGCAGACGCCTCCCCTGAACCTGTGGCGATTCCTGAACCCGAAGCTTCCCTGGTCACACGACAGGATGACCACGAGTTCGCGGCAGCAATGCACGCAGCCTTGAACGAGATGCAGCAGGAAGCGGTGGTCACCACTCCCGACGCTGTACTTGCTGCCGATGCCACCTCGGCAACCATGAGAGCTCCCTACTCCTCCGATGTGGAGATCGACGCCATCCTGCAAGCGCAGGAACCTTGCATGATCTTGGCGACAGGCACAGCCCAGGCTGCGGCAGCCGGTGCTGGCGCAGGACAAGCACTCTCCCTCGACGCCTCCCGCATCGCCCATGTGGTGCAGAAGGTCTTCGAGCGCTACAAGGAACAGATGGTGGCAGAAATCGCTAAAGAGCTCTCGGAAGAATAACCAGCAACGTTCACAACCTCGAGAGGCCCTCGAAATGAGGGCCTTTTCCTCTGCCCGCCCGTGGCGCGAGTCCCTCGGTTGCCGCAGTCCGTTCCATTTTCGGCGGCAATTCTTGTTCGCAGGTTTGACCACGATTTTCGCACCCCTGTATCATCAGAGATTCATCCTCTCGCAGTGATCGGAATCGAATGCCGCACGAACTGTCCAAGGCTTACGACCCAAGCGCGATTGAAACTCGCTGGGCTGAATACTGGGTCAAAGAAAAGCTCTTCAAGGTAGAGACGCCCGCCAAGGACGCTCCGCCCAAGACCGTGTTCACCATGTTGCTGCCGCCCCCCAACGTCACCGGACGTTTGCACATGGGCCACATGCTCAACCAGACGGAGATGGACATCATCACCCGCTGGCATCGCATGCGCGGATTCCTCGCCCTCTGGCTTCCGGGAACCGACCACGCCGGTATCGCAACCCAGATGATGGTCGAACGCCAACTGGCCAGCGAAGGCAAGAACCGACGCGACATGGGTCGCGAAGCATTCATCGAGCGCGTGTGGGAATGGAAACGCCACTACGGCGGCGCCATCCTCGACCAGATGAAGCGCCTCGGCGCATCCGTCGATTGGGACCGCGAATACTTCACCATGGACGAGCACCTCTCGGTTGCCGTCCGCGAAGCATTCGTCCGTCTCTACGAACAGGGATTGATCTATCGCGGACGCTACATCGTCAACTGGTGTCCGCGTTGCGTCACTGCCATCTCGGACCTCGAAGTCGTTCATGACGATACCCAGGGCAAGCTCTACGAATTGCGTTACCCCATCGTCGGCGGCGACGAATTCATCGTCGTCGCAACCACCCGTCCCGAGACCATGTTGGGAGACACCGCGGTTGCCGTCAATCCCGAAGACCGTCGCTACAGGCGCTTCCACGGCCGCAAGGTCATGCTGCCGCTCATGAACCGCGAGATTCCCATCATCCTCGACGAACTCGCAAATCCGGAATTTGGCACCGGTGCCGTGAAAGTAACTCCCGCGCATGATCCCAACGATTTCGCCGCCGGACTGCGTCATGACCTGCCGCAGATCACGGTGATGGATGAGTTCGGAAAGATGAATCAGGATGCCGGGCACTACGCTGGTCTGGACCGCTTCGAAGCCCGCGAACAGGTTCTGGCCGATCTTCAGGAACAAGGATTCCTCGTCGGAACAAAAGACCACACGCTCGCCATCGGCAAGTGCGATCGTTGCAAAACCATCGTCGAGCCCCGCGCCTCCACCCAGTGGTTCGTCAAGATTCAGCCTCTCGCCGACAAGGCCATTGCCGCCGTCGAAAAGGGCGACATCAAGTTCATCCCCGAAAATTACGCGAAAACGTATTTCGAGTGGATGCGCAACATCCATGACTGGTGCATCTCGCGGCAGTTGTGGTGGGGACATCGCATTCCCGCCTGGCACTGCGCCGATTGCAAACAGATCAACGTCGCGCGCGAGACGCCAGAAAAATGTTCCCAGTGCGGCGGCACGCATCTCGAGCAGGACGTGGACGTTCTCGATACATGGTTCTCCTCCGGCCTGCTGCCGTTTACCACACTTGGCTGGCCGCAGAAGACGCGCGACCTCGAAGTCTTTTATCCCACTTCGCTGTTGCTCACCGGATTCGACATCCTCTTCTTCTGGGTGGCGCGCATGATCATGCTCGGCTACCACTTCATGGAAGATGAAGATGCGCTCGACAGTGTCCCCTTTCGCCAGGTCTACATACATTCGCTGGTGCGCGATGCCGATCGCCAGAAGATGTCCAAGACAAAAGGCAACGTGCTGGACCCTATCGAGGTCATCGAGAAGTACGGCACCGACGCTACTCGCTTCACGTTGGCCGCCATGGCAGCGCCCGGAACCGACATCGCGTTTTCGGAAAGCCGTACGGAAAGCTATCGCTCCTTCGCCAACAAGATTTGGAATGCCGCTCGCTTCATCTTCATGAACGTCGACAAGGCGGAGCAGGACAAGGTGTGGTCGCTCGAAGAATTCCGCAACCGCAAGCTCTACACGCAAACCGAAGGCCTGCCGGGTTTCATCGCGCACCTGCTGGAAGACCGCTGGATCCTGTCGCGCTTCAACTCCGTCTCGCAGCAGATGCACGAGGCGCTCGCCGCTTATCGCTTCCATGAAGCGGCGCACCTGGTCTATCACTTCTTCTGGGGCGAGTTCTGCGATTGGTACATTGAGCTCATCAAGCCGCGCCTCATGCCCATCACCGATACGGAGCGGTCGGATGCGCGCATTGCGTTCGACAACCTGGTCAGCGTCTTCGAAGGCGCGTTGCGTTTGCTCTCGCCCTTCATGCCCTTCATCACCGAAGAGATATGGCACGCCCTTTACGATGGCACGCCCCCGCTCAAGTCGATCGCCCTGGCTCAATATCCGCAGGCAAATCCCTCGCAGATATCCGCCGGAGCCGAGACCGAGATGTCCATCCTGCAGGACCTCATCGTCAGCGTGCGCAACATCCGCGCCGAACTGAAGGTCGAGACCCGCGCAAAGCTGCCTATCGAAATCTTCTGCCCGGCTGACGTGCAGGATCTGGTGGAACGCAATCGCGGCGCGCTGGAACGGCTTGCCAATGTCGAGTCGATCACCTTTGTCGCCGACTCACTGGCCAAGATGACCAACCTGCGCACAACTACGCGCTTCGAAGTTCGCTTGGTCTACGAACAGAAGATCGACGTCGCCGCCGAGAGCGAACGCTTCAAGAAGGAATTAGAAAAGTACGAGAAAGAACTTTCTAACGCGGAACGCCAACTGGGCAACGAACAGTTCCTGGCAAAGGCTCCGGCAAACGTGGTGGAAGGGATCCGGCGTCGCGAAGGCGAATTGAAAATACTCATCGCCAAGACGAAGGATGGGCTCGAGCAGCTAGGCAAGTAGCGAGGGAACAGTGGACTGGACGAGCAGACGCACCACGGCAATCCTTGAAATAGCGTTGTCTGAAGACCGCGCCACGCGCGACGCCACCACCTACGCTTGTATCGATCCCAACCAGCGCGCCACCGCCACGGTCATCGCGAAGGAAGATTGCATACTCGCCG
>JBBRZF010000123.1:0-10458 GCA_038236965.1 Terriglobales bacterium
AGCAATACGGCGCGCATGGTCCACACCGACGCGCATCCGGATGATGAAGATGGCGGCATGCTCGCGCTGGAATCGCGCGGACACGGCGTAAAGGCTTTGCTGCTGACGCTGAATCGCGGCGAGGGTGGACAGAACAAACTCAGCAGCAATCTGTTTGACGAACTCGGCATGGTGCGCACCCTGGAGTTGCTTGCGGCCGATCGTTATTACAACGTGGAACAGCGCTTCACTCGCGTCGCCGATTTCGGATTTTCGAAAAGTGCTACCGAGACCTTTGACAAGTGGCACGGACACGATGTCGCGCTCGCCGACATGGTGCGCGTCATTCGCTCCTTCCGCCCCGACGTCATCGTGAGCCGCTTCCAGGGCTCCAAGCGGGATGGCCACGGACATCATGAAGCCGCTGGAATCCTCTCGCGCGAAGCTTTTCGCGCTGCCGCCGATGCCAAGCGATTTCCCGAGCAGATTGCCGAAGGCCTGCCACCGTGGCAAGCGCAGAAACTCTACGTCGACAATGTTCGCGAAAACGAAGACTGGACGTTGCGCCTGGATACCGGCGAGGACTCGCCCGCGCTCGGCATGGGATACCGTCAGTTCGCAGTGGAAGGTTTGCGGCATCAGCTTTCGCAAGGCGCAGGTTCGTGGAACGTCGGCCCCGGAACTTACTACTCTTATTACAAATTGGTGGATTCCGTCATTCCGTCTGCCGCTGGCCCCGATGGTCACGAGAAAGATTTCTTCGACGGCATCGACACCACCTATGCCGGAATCGCAAAGTATGCGGGCGCGCAGTTGAAAGCTGTCCTTTGGCTACCGGAATCGCTGAAGCAGTTGCAAATGAAGATAGACGAAGCGAATGCCGCAGTGGATCGCGACCAGCGGGCGACGGCCGCTGCCGTCTTCGCGGCGCAACAGATATCCAACGACATCCTGGCGCGTATCGCCACTGCCCAGATTCCTGCCGTCTCGCGGAACGCTATCGCAGCGCATCTTCCCGCGAGGGCAGACTTCGACAATGCGGAGCGGCTCGCGCTCACGTGGAACGTAAAGGCCAAGATCGAGCGTCCGGTTGCGGAAAATGCGGAGATCATCGTTCCCGGGCAGAAGTTCGTCGTAACCGCCGAGGTGCCTACTATCGCCGGAGTGACGGTCAACAAGGTTTCTGTTCTCGCGCCGAACGGTTGGAGTGTGCGCGACCTTGACGGCAACGCCGCTGGAAAACATCGTTTCGAAGTCACTGCACCTGCCGACGCCGAATATAGCGGCCCTTACTTCCATCGCAATACGCCGGAGAAGGACACCGTCTACACGGTCGATGATCCGGATTGGCTCACGTTGCCGATGATTCCGCCGCCTTTGAAGGTGAACGTGCAGTTCTCCATACAAGGTGAAACCGGGCAGGCGACGCTGCAGGAGATCGTACGGGCCGACACCATTCTCGATGGCAAGACGCGAAGCATTTCGCTGGCGGTTGCGCCGTCGCTTGCGGTTCTCATTGAGCCCGTCACGGAAGTTGTTCCCGTCGGCACGGAAAAGCCCATAGAGATTGCAGTGATGGTGCGCGGCAACATCGTGATGCATGGCGGCGAACTGCATCTGGATCCGCCGCCGGGATGGCGGGTAGAGCCAGCAGTGCAGACTGTCTCCATTGAGACCGTGGGGCAGCAGAAGCGCTTCCGCTTCTACGTGATCCCCGATGCAGATACGCAAACGCAATTCCGAATGCGTGTCGGCCTGGAATACCAGGGACGCCTCTTTGAGCAGGGATACAGCGTGGTCTCGCGGCCTGACCTCGGCGTCGCCTACTACTATCAGCCGGCGGTGCAGCGCATCAGCGTCGTGAGTGTAAAGTTGCCGAAGTATCTTCACATCGGCTACATCATGGGCGCAGGCGACGACATTCCCACCGTGCTTCGCCAGGTCGGCATGGACCTGAAGATAATCACGCCAGAGGAAATCGCCAGCGGCGATCTTTCCAAGTACGGCACCATCGTCGTCGGCATCCGCGCCTACGACACACGCGACGACGTGCGCAAAAATAACAAGCGGCTGCTCGATTACGTTTCCAATGGGGGCACGCTGGTCGTGCAGTACAACGCCAGTTTTGCTGAGTTCAACTCGGGGAACTATCTGCCATATCCGGCGACGCTCAGCCGAGACCGCGTCACCGATGAGAATGCGCCGGTCACGCTGCTCGACGAGAAAGACTTTACCTTCGATTTTCCCAACGACATCGTGCCCGCCGACTTCCATGACTGGGTGCAGGAACGCGGACTCTACTTCTTCAACGAGTGGGACTCGCGCTACGTTCCATTGCTCTCCTCGCATGATCCCGGCGAAGAACCGATGAAAGGCGGGTTGCTGAAAGCCTCGTACGGACACGGCTATTACGTTTATTGCAGCTACGCTTTCTTTAGACAGTTGCCGGCGGGGGTTCCGGGTGCGGTGCGCCTGTTCGTCAACATAGTCTCCACCGGGCACGACCTGGGACGCTGATGCGGCAGCCAACCGATGTTGACGGCGGCGCTCCGCGACTGGAGCGCGAAGTCTCACTGGCGGGCGCAACTGCGCTCAACATGATCGACATGATCGGTGTCGGTCCCTTCATCACCATCCCGCTCATCATCAGCGCCATGGGCGGTCCGCAGGCGATGCTTGGCTGGATACTGGGCGCCCTCTTTGCCATCTGCGACGGACTGGTCTGGGCAGAACTCGGCGCTGCCATGCCGGGCTCCGGCGGTTCGTATCGCTATCTGCGCGAGATATACGGGCCCAAAAAGCTCGGACGCCTGCTCTCCTTCCTGTTCATCTGGCAACTCACCTTCAGCGCCCCGCTGTCCATCGCATCCGGGTGCATCGGCCTTTCACAATACGCGGGATTCCTCTGGCCTTCGCTGGGTCATGTGTTTTTCGAGCGCACGGTGGGCGTGGCGATTCCGCTGCTGGGTCCGCTGCAAGCCCGACTACTCATCACGGGCGCGACGTTTGTAGCCATGGCGACCTGCGGCGCGGCCGTGCTGCTGCTCTATCGACGCATCGCTGTGGTTGGAGCAGTCTCAAAACTGCTCTGGGTGGGAGTGATAGGAACCATAGCGTGGATCATCTTCGCCGGAGTCACACACTTCGACGCCTCGCGCGCATTCGACTTTCCGCCCAACGCCTTCGTCTTCGATAAGAATTTCTTTCTCGGCCTCGGCGCGGCCATGCTGGTTTCCACCTACGATTACTGGGGCTATTACAACGTCTGCTTCATCGGCGGAGAAGTGCGCGACCCGGGACACACGATTCCCCGCGCGCTCATGATCTCCATCATCGCCGTGGGCGCCATCTATATCGTGATGAACACGGCCATCCTTGGAGTGCTGCCCTGGCGCGAACTCAGTGCGGCAGCGCAATCGGACTCGCACTTCTACGTTATCTCCACGTTCATGCAGCGCATACATGGGCATTGGGCCGCCGTGGTGGTCACCGTGCTCATCATGTGGACGGCGTTCGCCAGCGTGTTCTCACTTCTGCTGGGATATTCGCGAGTTCCCTTCGCCGCGGCGCAAGATGGAAACTATTTCCGCGTCTTCGCAAAACTCCATCCCCGCCATCACATCCCGCACGTTTCCCTTCTCGTCATGGGCGCTGTGGCCTCGTCGTTCTGTGTGCTGCGACTGGCCGACGTCATCGCCGCGCTGGTCGTGATACGGATCATGATCCAGTTCCTCCTGCAGGCGGTTGGCGTCATCGTCTGGCGCGTGCGGCGCCCTGACGTCGTGCGCCCCTTCCGCATGTGGCTCTATCCGCTGCCAGCGCTTATGGCCATTGCCGGATTTCTCTACGTCATGATCTCGCGCAAAGGATTTTTGAAGGAGGTCCGCTACGGAGTGATCATCATTGTGGCCGGCGTCCTTGTGTACCTGGTACGCAGTTATCGACGCAAGGAATGGCCTTTTGGCGACGCGGGTGCCGAGGCGGAAATAATGTAAGCGTTTGCACACTTCGCGTCTTTGTGGTGTCGTAGGGACATCTTGTGGGGTACCTGGAGGAACGATGAGAAAGATTTGGATGGGCGCGCTGATTCTTTGCGCCGCAACCGCCTTCGCACAACAACCGGCTGCAACCAGCCAAGCACCCGCCGCCAAAGACGCATCTACCGTGAGCATGGTGCTCGACCGCCAGATCTCCAGCGTGGAGAGCGAATTCGTTCCGGCCGTCGAAGCCATGCCGGAAGATAAGTTCAACTTTGCTCCCACACAGGGCGAGTTCAAAGATGTACGCACCTTTGCCGAACAGGCGCGCCACGTTGCCACTATCAATTACATGCTGGCAGCGGCAATCCTGGGCGAAGCAAATCCTGTCACTTCCGGAGAGAAAGAAAATGGCGACGCGAAATACAAGTCCAAAGCCGACATCGTGAAGTACCTGAAAGATTCGTTCGCATATCTTCACAAGGCGTACGCGACCATCACCGATCAAAACCTGCTCGCTCCCGTTAAGAGTCCGTTTGGTCCGGGCACGATGACGCGCCTTGGCATCGCAGTCCTAAACCAGGGACACAACTTCGATCACTACGGACAAATGGTCGAATACCTTCGCATGAACGGCATCGTGCCGCCGGCAAGCCGGAAATAAGCTACGAAGCTACTGAGCTACTAAGCTACTAGCTAAAACAAACCCGTAAAAACAAGAGCGGAACTCTTTTCGAGTTCCGCTTTGATTTGCTGGCGGCTCAGCAGCTTAGTAGCTTCTTTCTGTACAATTCCGCTATGTCGATCTTTCGTGAAAGCCTTTTGAAGGGCAAAGTCGCCGTCGTCACCGGCGGAGGTTCAGGGATTAATCTTTGCATTGCACAACGATTCGCCGAACAGGGCGCCAAACTCGTGCTGGTGGGGCGCACGCAATCCAAACTCGACGCTGCGGTTGACACCATTGCGGGCGCTGGCGGAGAAGCTTTAGGACTCGCTGCCGATGTCCGCGACTACGCTGCGCTGGAGTGCGTCTTCGCCGAGGCCGTCGAACGTTATGGCGAGCTGGATATCCTGGTCTGTGGCGCTGCTGGAAATTTCCCAGCACTGGCGACGGGAATGTCCGCCAACGGATTCAAGTCCGTTGTGGATATCGATCTGCTGGGAACTTTCAATTCATGTCGCGCCATCTATCAACATCTGCGAAAGCCGGGAGCGGCCATCATCAATATCTCCGCGACGTTTGCGTATGCGCCCAGCGCCTACCAGGTTCATGTCTCCGCCGCAAAGGCCGGGGTGGACATGGTGACGCGCACCTTGGCCATCGAGTGGGGCCCCGCCGGAATCCGCATCAATTCCATAGCGCCCGGCCCGATCGCCGACACCGAAGGAATGCGCAGACTCTCTCCAACGCCCGAGAGCGAAGCGCGTCTGAAGGCAAACATCCCGCTGCAGCGTTACGGACTCAAGGATGAGATCGCCGACCTCGCCCTTTTCCTGGTGAGCGACGATGCCTCCTACATTACAGGCGCGGTGGTGCCGTGCGACGGCGGTCAATCGCTTATCGGCTCCGGCGTGTGGACGGAAGCGCTCTCCGCAGGGGCGCAAAAACGTTGAGCACTTCGCCTCGATCTGCGGAACGCTTGCACACCTGCGAGATCGCAGGTAATCGGATCGTCTACTGGGAGAAGGGAAGTGGCGACCCGCTGGTGCTTATACACGGGATGTTCGGCGATCACCTTGATTGGGAGACGGTACTGGAACCGTTAGCCGAGAGCTTCCGCGTCGTTGCCATCGATCTGCCCGGCTTTGGCGGCTCATCTAAACCACGCATCGCTTACACCGCCGAATTCTTTGTCGAGACATTGCACGCGTTTCTAGCTTTGTTGGGAACCCAACAGCCCGTGCTGGTGGGAAATTCCTTTGGCGGCGAGATCGCCATCCTCTATGCCATTGCCCATCCGGAGAATGTGAGTGGGCTGGTGCTGGTCTCGTCTGGCGGCTTTCGTCTCTATACGGAAGACGAGAAGGCTAGGATCAAAGAGAAGTTCTGTATCGCGAACCTCCGCTTGATGAATCCTGCCATCAACGAATTCGTCTTTGCGGGAGTCTTCGCTCGCGAATCGGAGCAGCGGCGTCGCTACATTGAAAAACAGAACGCCAAACTGACGCGTGAGGATTTTCCCGAATATACCGAAGCTCTTTTCCAGTGCATGGTGCTTGCCTTCAACCTTTATTTTGAGGAGGAATTACGCAGCATCACCTCGCCGGTACTCCTGTTGTGGGGAGACTCGGACAACGTCTTTCCCCGGACGCTGGCCGAGCGCGCGCTATCGCTGCTGCCGGAAGCGCGCTTGCAGTTGCTGCCGCAGGCTGGACACGCCCCGCAACTGGAAGCTCCCGGAGAATTTGTCGCTGCGGTACAGGATTTCGTGCGAAGCAGCTTCCTCGGTTTGAGAAGTGATTCCGGACGCTGACCGCCGCCCGTACGGTAATCCGCCGACAACAATTTCATGGCGTCCCCGAAAATCTGCTTGACGATGGTTGCGGAGCAGCATAAGTTTATTATCTGGATGGAAATAAAAAACGGTCGTTCGTTTTTTATTAAGAGGTGCCATGCCGAAGTTGAAGACGCACGCGATGGAAGCCAACCAGGTGAAGATCGAGGACGCAGCCCTGCGCATCTTCACCCGCCAGGGATATCACGGGACTTCCGTGCGCGAGATTGCCGAAGAGGCCGGAATCTCGCTGGGCAATATCTATAACTATTACAAGACCAAGGAAGAGATTTTCGAGAGCCTGGTCAAGCGGTACGGAAATCGCATGGCGCGCCTGCAGGCGACGACCCTCACGCCGCTGCTCGGTTCGCTCGAGCCTGACAATCTTGAACTGCTTGCCAAGGCCGTGCGCGAAACCGTTTACTCCCATCCCGATTACTGGCGACTCATGTACATCGACGTGGTCGAGTTCGGCAACCGTCACTTCGCACACATCTTCCGCGACTTCGCGGCAAATCTGAAACGGCTCAGTCCTGAATCGTTCGGCCCTGAAAACAACAATGGCGGAATCGACAAGACGGTCGCATTCACCGCTATCTATCTCCAGTTCTTCACCTACTATCTTGTCGAGAAGCTGTTCGGCGGAAAGCAGCACCTCGGCATGTCAGACGATAAAGCCGTTGTACAACTGATCCGTATTTTTACCGCTGGATTGGGCGGCAACGCAAACAGCAAGCCATCGCGCGCAAGCAGAAGGAGAAAATAATGATGCGCAAATTCTATGTAGGACTGATCTGCATTGCGTTATTGCTCACCGCAGGTCTGCTACAGGCTCAAACGGCCAGCACCGGACAGATCGTTGGCAACGTCCTTGATCCGACCGGAGCAGTGGTGACCGGCGCGAAGCTGACGCTCACCTCGGATGCCGGACTCAAGCGTGAACTCACCAGCGACGCGACGGGACACTACGTCTTCCCGCTGCTGCAACCGGGCGTTTATACCGTGGAAGTAGCGGCGACCAACTTCTCCACCGCCAAGATGACCAAGGTCATTGTAAGGATCACCGAGACCACGCCGGTCAATGTTTCGCTGAAAGTAGGAGCGGCGCAGCAGGAGACCGTGGAAGTAACGGCGACAACGCCTCTCGTGAATGCCGAATCGGCGACCACCGGACGCGTCATCGAGCAGGCTACCATTCGTCAACTGCCGCTTCCCACGCGTAACTTCCAGCAGTTGCTCGCGCTTACTCCGGGCGCGGTCGGTCCCATTACTAATTCATCGGAACTGGGCCGCGGCGACTCCATCGTCAGCGTCAACGGAAATCGCACCACCTCCAACGCCGTGGTCATCAACGGCGTGGACGCCGGGTCCATCGGCACCAACTCCACACCCAATCTTGCCGTTCCCTCAAGCGACAGCTTGCAGGAATTCATCGTTCAGACCAGTCTGTTCGACGCATCGCAGGGGCGTTCTTCGGGCGGCATCGTTGCGGCCGTGACCAAGAGCGGGACCAACCAGTTTCACGGCAATATGTTCGAGTTCTTCCGCAGCGATACGTTGAACGCGAACAATTTCTTCCTGAATCGCGCCAAGGTGCAGCGTCCCGAATATGATCGCAACCAGTTCGGCGGCACCCTCGGCGGTCCTGTCCTGAAAGACCGCCTGTGGTTCTTCACCTCGTGCCAGGGCACGCGCGAAACCAACGGCACCTCGCTCACCAACTCGCTTTCCACCATCTTTACGCCCGGCAACTTGACGGATGACCGCAGTGCAGCCGCGCTCGACACGTTCGCCAAGAGCATGGGACTGCCGCTAGGCTATGCGCAGATCAATCCCCAGGCCCTGAAAATACTTACCGCCAAGCTTCCCAACGGAAAGTACTTTCTGCCGTCCTCGCTGGTGAATACCGGAACTCCCGCGGCGGTTGCCACGCCCATCGCGAACACGTCGAAATATCGCGAAGACCAGTTCAACGCGAACATCGACCTCAAAGTGAGCAGCAAGAACCATCTCTCGGCAAAGTTCTTCTGGGCCAACAATCCGACGACGCAGGCCCTTTACAATTTCGCCGGTACCGGCAATGCCTTGCAGGCGCCCGGCAATCCCACCCAGGTCAACATCAACAATCGCGTGCTTGCGATCGCAGATACACACATCCTCACGTCGCACATGATCAACGAAGCGCGCTTTGGCTATAACTCCATCAAAGCCAACGTGCGTCCGGACGAACCATTCAAGGCGTCGGATTTCGGAATCACTTCATCGCTCTCCGCGCTTTATCCTGGCGCTCCGCTGATCTCCATCAGCAACATGATGGACCTGGGCGCATCGCCTCTGGCCGACAACATCAGCGACGTAGCCACCACCAGCGGGTATGACACTCTGAGCTGGACCCGCGGCCGTCACAACATGAAGATCGGCGCCGAGTATCGTCGGCAGAAATCGGACCTCAATTTCAACGCCTACACGCGCGGACAATTGGTGTTCGGCAACTTCGCCAGTCTGCTTCTCGGCATTCCCGCCAGCAGCATCATCGGCTCGGGCGTCACGGACCGTCAGAACAGCGCCAACGATTTTGCATTCTTTTTCCAGGATGACTGGCGCGTTTCCGACCGGCTTACCATCAACGCCGGTATCCGCTACGACGTGTATGGCCCGTTCACGGAAGCAAAGGGACGCTTCGTCGCATTTGATCCCGCGCGGGCCGTTAAGGCTGCCATTCCTGGCGCACTCGGTGGCGGCAACGCTGTCACCGCCGGATTCGTACAGGCCGGCAATGGCCAGCTTCCTGGTATCCCCAAGGTCTCCAACGGCCTCGTCGATACGGATTGGAACAACTTCGGACCTCGCATCGGCTTCGCTTTCCGGCCGTTCAGGGACGATAGCAAGGTGGTCATTCGTGGCGGCTACGGAATGTATTTCGATCGTCCCAACGCCCGCTTGCTGAATAGCCAGGTATTCGACAGCCCGTACTACTCGCTGGCCATTGCCGGTGCAGCGTCAACCTTGTGGCCCAACATCGCGAGCCCGTTCTTCCAGGTTCCAACGCCGGATAAATATCCGCTCAACTTCGGCGATGCCTCCAGGTTCCCAATCGGCGGACCCCCCATGTTCGCCCCGGTGAACTACAACGTGGTCATCGGCGGAGTGCCGGTTCCTCTGACGCTCACGGCGGCGGTTCCTTCCACGGGAATCTATCCTGACGTTCACAACTTCCGCACGCCGTACATTCAGCAGTACAACTTCGGCATCCAGTGGGAATTCGCCAACAACTACCTGCTTGACCTGGGATTTGTCGGCGCCTCTGGAACCAAGTTGGATCGCCTGCGTTCCATCAATACCATCACAGGCCCGACTGCGAGTCTGTTGACCGCGCCCCTTTATCCGGGACTGTCGCCTTATTCGAATGCGATCTTCGGCACCTACATCATGCAGAGCAGCGGGCGTTCGAATTACAACTCGCTGCAAGCCAGCATCACCAAACGTTATTCCAACGGACTGCAATTCCTGGCCAGCTACACCTGGGCTCACTCCATCGACGATTACTCTGGCGGCGACGTGAATGACCTGGTGGGCATGGTCGGCGAACAGGGACATACCGATTACTTCGCTGCCTCCGACTTCGACCGTCATCATCGCGTGGTGGTAAGCGCCGTGTACGATCTCCCAAAGTTCTACAAGGGCGGCAACGCCATCATGAAGGGCGCAGCCAATAACTGGGAACTCGCCAGCATCGGTACCTGGCAGAGCGGCACTCCCTTCAGCATCGTCGGCTATAGCGTGGGCATCGTCGCCTCCTCTTATGCTGACCTCGCCAGCGGACGCAACATCGCATCGGCGCGCAAGGACGGCAAAGTCGATGGACGCCTCGATGGATACTTCGACAAGTCTGCTTTCGTTCTGCCCGCCTCCGGTTGGGGCAATGCAGGACGGAACATCCTGCGCGGACCTGACCAGCGCAACCTGGATCTCTCCGTGGTGAAGTTCTTCCACATCACTGAGAACCA